>JALOLV010000515.1 GCA_025455785.1 Spirosomataceae bacterium
AATACCAAATGCCTATTACCGAACCAGCCCGCCAAAATGCGATTCATGGTTTTGTTTACGAACAATCTTTCGAGATTAAAACCCAAACCGAATCATCGGTAAATCTCATTTATCAATACGATGGTCGCCGGGAATACTATCCGTTTTCGTTCGATTTCGAGATTGAATACAAATTCATAAACAATTGTTTATCAGTTATTTATTCGGCAAAAAATACAGGTAGTGGCAATATGCCTTGTGGATTTGGCTGGCATCCTTATTTTGAATTTGGTGGAGAATCTATCGAAAAAATGACATTGGAATTGGCCGCCACAAGAGCAATACAAACCGACGATAGAATGATAGCTCGTGGATTCTCGGAGGTGATTCCGGCCCGCACGATTTATTTAGAAGACAACTCGCTCGACAACGGATTTAAGGTAGAATCCGATGCCGAAACCATCAAAACGGCATTGGTCTTTGGCAATAAAAGAATCGTGGTTGAACAGCAAAATAACACCGTGCCACCACTCAATTACTTGATGATTTACACCCCAAACACCCGCAAGTCGGTAGCGATTGAGCCAATGACTTGTAATATCAATGCTCTTAATAATGGCGACGGATTAACAATTTTGTCTCCAAATCAGCAGATAAGCGGCACGATGAAAATCTATTTTGAAGAGACTCATTGAACGTAAAACATTCCCAAAACCGTGACACGACCAAAAAGATGATTAGTTAAATATTAATTCTAATGGTTTGGCCGTACCACGGATTCTTTGCCATTTAATTAACTCAATGGCTCAATAATATATAATTTTACAAAAAATCATATATTTACTAAAAAAAACAGGTTATTCAGATGGTAACAACACTCGAAGCCCCAATTATTGACGAATCTAACGAGTTATGGTTGGATATCGAAAGCATGGATGATGATGCTTTTTATGATTTTTGCCGCAAAAATAACCACCTTAAATTTGAACGCAACTCAGACGGAAATATAATCATTATGTCTAATACTGGAGGTACAACTGGCGAATACAACGCCGAAATTTTGGCTGATTTTGTTTTTTGGAATCGTAAAAATAAACTTGGACATATTTTTGATTCTTCAACGGCCTTCAAATTGGCAAATGGAGCGGTACGCTCGGCGGATGTTACTTGGGTGAGTGCCGAAAGATGGAATAGCCTGACAAAAGAACAAAGAGAGAAGTTTCCGCCAATTGCTCCAGATTTTGTGTTAGAGTTGATGTCGGCCAATGATAAACTCAAAAAAATGCAACAAAAAATGATTGAGTATATCGAAAATGGCGTAAAATTGGCGTGGCTTATAGACCCAAAAGAAGAAACCGTTTACATCTATCGAGCTAATGGTACAATTGGAGAAATTTCGGGATTCGACAACAAACTTTCGGGCGAGGGCATCTTACCCGATTTTGAGTTAGATTTAGCAATTCTAAAGTAAAAAAATAACCCTCTCGAAGATTCAGTAACGGGAATTTCGGAGGGCTTCAAAGTGGTCAGATGTAGTACTTTCAAATTAGGTTAAAAGCTATCAAAACAAAATATTTTACTTAACCAATTTCTGGAATTATGACTTTTTGAACAACCAGTATTTATCACAACAAGCTGATTATTGACCAATTTACTTTGTTTTTGTCTTCTTATCTTCTGTATATAGATTGCCGCAACCTCTTTGGCAAAATCAACATCAACCGCTGGCGAATCTTTACTTCGGTGTTTTCTTTTTGTATAGTTTTCATGGTTTAAAAAATTGTCACAACAAAATAATTTTGGGTAGTGGATTTATCAATCATTCAACAGCAGCGAGCAAATAGGTAATTTTTTCTTTTTGGGTAACGAGTCTGAGTGGCTTTCTGTAAACTTGTTTTATAATATTTTGACGTAATAAAATTGAGAAGTAACAGACAAGTCTTTTAAAAGTAAAAAATCTTTTATTTAGGCAACACATTCTTCAAAAAATACAATTATCAATTTATAAATAAGCTGACAATCGAAAATCGCCAACTGTTAATCAAAACTCATAACCCATTGATTATCAGCGTTATATTAACCATTAAGCAAATGATATGAACTATTCTATGGATTTTGAAAACTTGATTAATTAAGAAGTACAGAACCTGTGGAACGGTTTTTCTGTAAAGTTATTTCACAGGCTTTAAACCATGCACTTACTAATGAAAAATTAGTCTGAGCTATCGAAATCAGGCAAATAAATAATATCGAGTAGAATATAAATAAGTGCAAGATATAAATTAGTTAATGCTATTCGTTAATGGATAATCGCTGATATAATACTGATAATCAGATAATTATGGATTTTGATTAACTATTTCCCGATTAACCACTTATATAAGTAGTTTTATGTCTAACAAGAGGCAATGTTTACATTTTATATAGAATCAATTAAATTTTCAATATTTATCATAAATACAATTTACTATTGAACAATTGAAAATATTATATATTTAGTATATTCAATATTTTCAAAATAATTATTATTTTAAGTCATTTATCATCATCTCAATTAAAACAAACAAAAACTACGAAGGTTTTAAGAAGGGATTTAATGTTGGTAGAAACAATTAGGAGAGAAATTTTCAGGATTTCGTAGAAACTAAAAAATAGATTTGCTTATCTTTCATCAAATATATCGCCTCTGATGAAGACTTCTCAATAATTTGTTCGGTAAGTTATCCATCATAAACGTATGACAATTATTTGACAAATAATTTACCAATGCTCAACCGTCGCAAATTCATCAAAAATATCTCGTTCCTATCGGGAGCGATGATGCTCTCCGAAAGAACTTTTGCATTTCTCGAAAAGGGTAAAAAATTGGGCGTTGCTCTCGTGGGGCTGGGCAATTATGCCACCAACCAGTTGGCTCCGGCATTGCAGCAAACCAGCCTTTGCAAGCTGGCCGGAATCGTAACTGGAAGCCCCGAAAAAGCCGAAAAATGGGCTAAACAATACGATATTCCGAAGAAAAACATTTACAACTACCAGAATTTTGATGAGATTCGGAACAACCCCGACATTGATATTGTGTATATCGTTTTGCCGAATTCGATGCACGCCGAGTATTCTATCAGAGCTGCACAAGCTGGCAAGCACGTGATTTGTGAAAAACCGATGGCGATGAATGTGCAGGAGTGCAAAGACATCATAAAGGCTTGCCGCAATGCAAACGTTCAGCTTTCGATTGGTTATAGGCTTTATTTTGAGCCACATCACCTCGAAATGAAACGCCTCGGCAACGAAAAAGTGTATGGCGGAGTGAAAATGATTGAGAGTAGCTTGGGTTTTTCGATGGCAAATCCGAAGGTTTGGCGACTAAACAAAGCCCTTGGTGGTGGCGGAGCCATCATGGACTTAGGGGTTTATTGTATTCAAGGTGCAAGACGGACGCTCGGCGAATTGCCAACGGCGGTTTATGAGGGGATGACTTTTCAGATGGAGTTTCCGAGCGGAGCAATCTCTAATTCAACAACGACCTATTCTTCTTATGTCGATAGGCTGCACGCTACTACGGGTTGGCAGTGGTTTTCGCTGAGTCCATCGTATAACGCAATCGGTACGGCTGGTCAGTTTTTTGATGGAGAAATCAAGAAAATGGACTTTAAAGTGCCTGACTTTCAGCAAATTGCTCAAATGGATAATTTTGCGGATTGTATCTTGAATAATCGCAAGTCGGAAGCCGCAGGCGAAGAAGGACTGATAGATTTAAGAATCATCGAAGCCATCAAACAGTCGGCTGATACGGGTCGAAAAATCAAGATTGTGTGGTGATGTTATCCCAAAAGTCTATTCCGACAAATAATAATAAAATCAAAATTATGAAAAAGCAACTATTTATCATTTCGCTTTGTCTTTTAGCAAAATCGGCATTCTCACAATTTGTCAATATGGACATCGTGAAAGTCAAAAACAACAATTTTGACGAAGC
>JALOLV010000153.1 GCA_025455785.1 Spirosomataceae bacterium
TGAAAGATTCTGATATTTTCTCCGACCTCAAACTCCGAGTGGGTTATGGTGTAACGGGTCAGCAAGATGTGGGGCAAAACTTCGCTTATTTGGCACGTTATACGCCAAGTTTGTCTAATGCACAATATCAATTTGGTAATACTTTTTATACAACGCTCCGCCCAGAAGGCTACAATGCCAACATCAAATGGGAGCAGACAGTTACGCAAAACATCGGTTTAGATTTTGGATTGAAAAAACTCCGACTTTCGGGTTCATTTGATTACTACGTAAAGAATACGTCAGATTTATTGAATGTGATTCCGGTAGCGGCTGGTAACAACCTCACCAACGAAATTCTGTCGAATATCGGTTCAATCGAAAATAACGGTTTAGAATTTATGTTGAACTGGAACGCTATCAACAAAAAAGATTTCTCTTGGGATTTCGGATTCAATATTACTCGTAATAACAATAAAATTACAAAATTGACTTCGGCCAACGACCCTAACTACAAGGGTGTCTTAGTAGGAGATATTGCGGGTGGTGTAGGTAGTAAAATCCAAATTCACTCTGTCGGTTATCCTGCTTCATCGTTCTTTGTTGCACAACAAGTTTACGACGAAGCTGGCAACCCACTCGAAGGTGTTTACGTAGATAGAAATCAGGATGGTAAAATTACGCTTGATGACTATTACCACTACAAATCGCCTGCACCAACCTTGTTTTTAGGATTTAATACACAATTCAACTATAAAAAGTTGAGCGGTGGATTTGTCTTGAGAGGCAATGTTGGCAACTACGTTTATAACAATATCGTATCTACGAGAGGCGTGTATCAGGCGTTCCAAGGCTCAAACGGATATTTGGGCAATATGGTGCCAAATGTATTGACCACCAATTTTGCGAACCCTCAGTATTTTTCGGATTATTATCTTGAAAATGGTTCTTTCTTGAGAATGGATAACTTATTTTTTGGATATGATTTAGGCGGATTGCTCGGCGGCAAAACCTCAACAAGGTTGGCAGCAACTGTTCAGAATGTATTTCAGATTACGAAATATACAGGGCTGAATCCAGAAGTATCGAATGGTATTGATAACAACGTTTATCCGATGCCACGTACATATACGCTGGGTATAAATATCGGATTTTAAGCCACAATGTATTATCGTATTGCTAAAAGCGATTAACAATTAGATTTTCTATTAACGAAATAAACAAATGAAAAATATTCTTAAAAATAAATTAACTCTTGGAGCATTGAGCCTTACGCTTGTCGTATCGTCTTGCATAAAAGACTTAGACCGTAAGCCTTTCAATGAAGTTACTTCGGCAACGGTTTATGATAATCCTGCTGCATACAAGCAAGTAGCAGCAAAATTGTACGCTGGCTTGGCTGTTACAGGTCAAGAAGGTCCAGCCGGTAAGCCCGACATTGGTGGTATTGATGAAGGTTTTTCGAGCTATTTGCGTCAGTACTGGCAGTTGCAAGAATTACCAACAGATGAGGCAATCATCGGGTGGAATGATGCGGGTTTGCCCGAGCTTAATATTATGAAGTGGTCTTCAAACAATCCGTTTATTAGAGGTTTTTATAGTCGGGTGTTTCAACAAGTTGCGGCTTGTAATGAGTTTATCCGTGAAACAACCGACGAGAAACTTTCGGCTCGTGGCGTAAACGGTGCTACACTAACAGAAGTAAAGGCACTCCGTGCTGAGGCTCGTTTTTTGCGTGCATTGAGTTACTGGCATGCACTTGATTTGTTTGGAGGCAATGTGCCATTTGTAACCGAAGCTGATTTGGTTGGTGGACCACTCCCTAAGCAAACCAATACAAAAGACTTGTTTTTATTTATCGAGTCTGAACTAAAAGCCATTGAGCCAGAGATGGTGGATGCTCGTAAAAACGAATACGGGCGTGCCGACAAAGCGGCTGTTTGGATGCTTTTGGCTAAATTGTACTTGAATGCCGATGCTCAAGGACAAGGAAACCGCTACGCTGATGCAGCAGCAAATGCCAAAAAAGTGATTGATGCGGGCTACTCGCTACAAGCAAAATATGAGGATGTCTTCAAGGCAGATAACCATAAATCGCCAGAGATTGTGTTTCCAATCGCTTTCGATGGTAAAAATACCCGCACTTGGGGGGGGATGACTTATCTTGCTCATGCACCAGTGGGCGGCTCGATGCCAGCCGGTGCTTATGGACTTGACGGTGGCTGGGGCGGTATCCGGGTCAGAAGTTCTTTCGTCAATCAATTCGCCGACCCATCGGGTAGAACCGACAGAAGAGCAATGTTTTATACAGATGGACAAAAATTAGAGATTGACGAAATCGGGACATTCAACAATGGCTATGCCTATCCAAAATTTAAAAACGTAACTTCGACTGGTACGGTTGGCTCTGATTTGACTCACCCAGATACAGATTATCCGATGTTCCGTTTGGGCGATGCTTACTTGATTTATGCCGAAGCCGCAGTGCGTGGTGCTGGAGACAGAGCGTTGGCATTGACTTACGTAAACAATCTTCGTAACCGAGCTTACGGCAATGCAACTGGCAATATCACAAACAATGCCTTAACCTTAGACTTTATTTTGGCCGAGAGAGCAAGAGAATTGGCTTTTGAGGCAACCCGTCGTACAGATTTGATTCGTTTCAATCGTTTTACGGGTGGGTCGTATTTGTGGCCTTGGAAAAACGGTGCCAAGGCTGGTTCGGCCGCACCAGATTTTGTAAAGATTTATCCGATTCCGGCAGCAGATTTAATTGCTAATACCAATTTGAAACAGAATTCGGGCTATTAACACCCCTAACCCCTAAAGTGGAATCACAGTTATAAGTATTAAACTTATCAATCAAAAAGAAATGAAAATTATAAATAAATCTAATTTTTTGCTCCTCTTACTCACCCTTTGGGGGCTGGGTAGCTTAACATCTTGTGAAAAAGATGAAATCAGGGCAGTAATGAAATCAAACCCAGTACCAGTGGTTGGGTTATCGGCTCAAAACATTGTCTTGACCAAAGAAAATGCCGATAAAGATGCTTTGGTTGTTTCTTGGCCAAAACCTGATTATGGATTCGACGCCGCAGCATCTTATACAGTTCTATTGGATAAAAAAGGCGGTGATTTCAAAAACGCTACGGCTTTTTCTACTGGTAGCGAGTTGAGAAAAGCCTTTAAAACCAATGAATTAAATAATATTTTATTGAAGATGGGCTTCAAGGTTGGCTCTCCTGCCGATATCGATGTCAAAGTAACTTCTCTTTTGGGAGAAAAGACCGTCTTTAGTTCGGTTTTGGGTTCATTCAAAGCAACTCCCTACCTCGATAAACTTGATTTGTCATCGAATTGGGGTGTTGTTGGTTCGGCTACAACCAACGGTTGGAATGGCCCGGATATGCCATTCTACAAAACGGCCGATGCGGGTGTTTTTGCGGCTTATGTTACGCTGGCGGATGGCGAAATTAAATTCCGTCAGGATAACAAATGGGATGTAAACTACGGTGACGATGGAGCCAATGGCTCGGCCGAGAAAAATGGTGCCAACATTGCCGTAAAGGCTGGTACTTACCGTATTTTGTTTAATACCAATACTTTCAGATACACCATTGATAAATTTTCTTGGGGAGTTGTAGGCTCAGCAATCAACGATTGGGGTGCAAAACCAGATGGCCCGTTCTTCTATGACCCATCATCTGACCAATGGAGAGCAATCGTGAAATTGACCGATGGCGAAATCAAAATCCGTCAGAATAGCGATTGGGCTGTAAATTACGGCGATAATGGCAAAGACGGCACTCTGGATGCCGGCGGAGATAACATCAAGGTTTCGGCTGGTACATATTTGATTACAGTTGATTTTAAAACTTTGAAATATACAATCGAGGCTTTCAAGGTTTGGGGAATCGTCGGAAGCGGTACAGCAAATGGCTGGAATGGTCCCGATGCTAAGTTTACGCCCGACTTCGGAGCTGAGGGTGTTTGGTACCTTAACAATGTAAAATTAGTGGATGGAGAAGTTAAATTCCGCCAAAACGATGATTGGGCTGTAAACTACGGAGACGATGGTGCTAATGGTTCGTTAGAACTCAACGGTGCCAACATTGCCGTAAAAGCTGGGACATACGATGTCATGCTCGATTTTTCGGTGGCAGGTAAGCCAGTTTACAAAATGACCAAAAAATAGTTAATCGTCATTTGTCGATTGGCAGCTTCATAGTTTTTGTTTCGATGATTCATTAAAATATTTTTTGTGATTCATCAATTAGGTTAAGTCAAAATCTGCATAGTGCTTTCTATGCAGATTTTTTTAAACCCAGTATCTATTCAAAATCTATTAAATTGATGAAAAAAATACTTTTAGTCTTGTTTTGGGGTAGTTTTTTGAATGCTTTTTCTCAAAATGGGCAAGTCGTTAGAATCGATACGCTTTCATCAAAATTTGTCGAAAAACGAACAATTGATATTTGGTTACCTGAAAATTATTCCACCAAAAAGAAATACGCTGTGCTTTATATGCACGACGGACAAATGCTTTTTGATAGTACCAAAAACTGGAATCATCAAGAATGGCAGGTTGATGAAACTTTGAGCCGACTCATTGCCGAAAAGAAAGTCAGAGATTGTATAGTGGTGGGTATTTGGAATCGGAATGAGTTTCGACACTCGGAGTATTTTCCGCAAAAACCCTTCGAGTCGCTTTCGCAAGGCCAGCAAGATTCAATTTATAAAGCCACCCGAGGGCGAACGCAAGCATTATTTGCCCAAAAAATTCAATCAGATAATTATTTAAAATTCATTGTAAACGAACTAAAACCGTTTGTTGACAGGCAGTTCTCGACCCATAAAGACCAAAAGAACACTTTTATTGCTGGCTCAAGTATGGGTGGATTGATTTCGATGTATGCTATTTGTGAGTATCCAGAGGTTTTTGGTGGGGCTGCGTGCCTCTCTACCCATTGGATTGGTACGTTTTTTCCGAATAACACAATTCCAGACACTTTTTTGAATTATTTAAAAAAGCACTTGCCTGTTTCTTCAAGCCATAAACTTTATTTTGATTATGGAACTGCTACGCTCGATGCCTACTACCCACCATACCAGAAAAAAGCCGATGAGGTGATTCAATCTAAGGGGTATTCGGCAGAAAACTGGATTACAAAAGAATTTGTCGGCGAAGACCATTCTGAAAAAGCATGGGGCAAAAGATTCTGGATTCCTATCACATTTTTACTCAAAAAATAATGAGGTTGCTTATTTCAATCATATTGATTTTAGTAAACTTCACAGAAGTCAGGCCAATGGAAAATCAAAAAAAAGTAAAAGTAGCTATTGCTCAAATCTTTTGTATTGATGGTGATAGATTAGGTAATCTATTAAGAATTGAAAATGCAGTGCATGAGGCAAAAATACAAAAAGCCGAAATTATTGTATTTCCAGAATCATCAATTTATGGTTGGATAAATCCCATGGCTCACCAAAAAGCATCGCCGATACCGGGTGAAGATTCTGATTACTTGTCGAATCTTGCAAAAAAATATCAGATTTTTATTTGTATTGGTCTGGATGAAAAAGAAGGTGATAAACTTTTCGATAGTGCAATCCTGATTGATGACACCGGAGAAATCTTGTTAAAACACCGCAAAATCAACGTTTTACCCGAGTTAATGACGCCATCTTATGCTGTTGGCAGCGATGTAGAGGTGGTAAATACTAAATTTGGTAAAATCGGCATATTGATTTGTGCTGATTCTTTCAAAGAAGACTTGTTGCAAAAAATGAGTTACTTGAAACCAGATTTAATGTTGATTCCGTATGGATGGGCAGCACCCGAATCTGAATGGCCAAAGCATGGTGAAAGTCTAATAAAGGTTGTAAAGAATGTCTCCGAAAAACTCAACTGTCCGATTATCGGTACCGATTTGGTAGGGCAGGTTTCGAGTGGGCCATGGGCTGGTCAAATCTACGGTGGGCAGAGTGTGGCTTGTGATAAATCGGGGGATGTGATAGCTTTAGGCAAAGACCGTGAACGTGATATTTTAGTTTTTGATGTTTATCTTTAAATACATTGTAATGAAAAACCTTCTTTTAGTAACTCTATTATTTTCGCAAACCCTTTTTGCCCAAAAGACAACCCCGAAGGTTTGCTATGAAATATTCATTCGCTCGTTTGCCGATTCTGATGGCGATGGTATAGGCGATATAAACGGTATAACGGCAAAACTCGATTACTTAAAAAATCTTGGTGTAGATGCCGTTTGGATAACTCCCGTCTCAAAATCGCCATCCTACCACAAATACGATGTAACTGACTATACAAGTATCGACCCCGAATGTGGTACAATAGAAGATTATAAAAGATTAATCACGGAGGCTCATAAACGCAATATTCTGATTATCAAAGATTTAGTTGTAAATCACACCAGTAGCCAGCATAGGTGGTTTCAGGAGGCATCGAAAAGCAAGGATAATCCTTACCGAGATTATTATGTTTGGATGACCCCAAAGAAAATTGATTCATTGGGAATCGCCCGCCGTGAGGCCGATGGCGGCTCGTGGGAACTCAATCCATGGCATTTTGTAAGGCCCGATGATGAAGAAAAATATTACGGGTTATTTTGGGGAGGAATGCCCGATTTGAATTTTGATAACCCAAAGGTTCGACAAGAAATCTTTGAGATTGGACAATACTGGCTCAAAGAAGTAGGTGTTGATGGTTTTAGATTGGATGCGGCAAAACACATTTATCCAGAATGGGAGGCCGAAAAATGCCATCAGTTTTGGGCTGAATTTAAATCTAAAATGCAATCAGTCAAGTCTGATGTGATGTTGGTTGGGGAGGTTTGGGCCAAAGCCGATATTGTGGCTCCGTATTTTAAATCTCTCAATAGTAATTTCAATATCGATTTGGCTCACGGAATCCACAAAGTATTGACAGATGGCAAAGACATTGGTTTAATCAAAAATTTGATTGCGAATTACAATATCTTCAAAGAGTCTAACCCCGATTTTATTGATGCAACAATCATTGATAACCATGACCAAAACCGAATTGCGAGTATCCTGAATGGAGAAATCGCCAAAACCAAAGCGGCTGCCAACTTACTATTGACGCTTCCGGGCCAACCCTATATTTATTATGGCGAAGAACTCGGAATGCTCGGCACAAAACCCGATGAAAATATCCGTGAGGCGTTTTTGTGGGATTTGAAAGCAAATGATAAGATTCGTACAAATTGGCTGAAAAACAAACTTTTTAGTACCGACGAGACCGTTAAACCACTTTCGATTCAGTCAAAAGACGTCAATTCAGTCTATAATCATTACAAAACTTTGATTGCTCTGCGTAAATCTCAACCTGCATTATGGCAGATTCAGAACCCAAATATCGAAGCGGTAGAAACTCAAAAAGAAGTTATTGCATTCACTCGTTCGCACCAAACAGGTGATTTATTGGTGGTTCATAATATCAGTTCGGTTGAGCAGGTGATTACTTTACCGAAAAAGTTTCAGAAGGTAATCTACAAAACCGAGCCGTACAGACTCAATGGCGAGTTTCTGGTTGTGAAACCCTACGGTATGGT
>JALOLV010000154.1 GCA_025455785.1 Spirosomataceae bacterium
GAACAAATTGCCAATGGTAAAAGTCGAGGGAGAATTGCCGAGGAATTTTTTATTGACCTCGAAACTGTTAAAACTCACATAAAAAATATTTATTTTAAACTGAATGTACATTCACGTGCCGATGCCATAAAGGCGGCAAAAGATAATAGACTGATATAAAAGTCGAGGATTTGAATAAAAAAAGGGTTAAATTGCAAAAATAATTGATACCATCGAGCGTTTTGCTTAAAACCTAAACATGAGATTTCATCTGCAACAGTTATTGTTTTTTTTACTTTTTGCCACATTTCAATTAGCTGCACAAGAAGATTTTGTTGTTGTTAGAAGTATCATTATTGAAGGTAATAAAAAAACCAACGACCGAATTATTACTCGTGAGATGTCGGTTAAAACCGGTGATACACTTTATCTCAAAAAGTCAGAGGCTATCCTGACACTCGACCGCCAAAATATAACAAACACTAATCTTTTTGTAACCGTCAATGTTGAATTAACCAACAAATCGGGCGACCGAGCAGATGTTCTGGTTACGGTAAAAGAGAGATTGTATTTTATTTTTCTGCCAGTTTTTTACCTTGCCGACCGTAATTTTAATGAATGGTGGTATGAGCGTAACCGAGATTTGGGACGTACAATTTATGGGTTATACAGTCGCCATTTTAATCTCACTGGCAATAATGACCAATTAAGACTTAGAGCAGAGACCGGATTTGTTTCGGTTTTAGATTTATCATACTACAAACCATATATCGACCAAGCTCAAAAAACAGGTGTAGGTTTCGGTGGATTTTTTTCAACCCAAAAACAGTTAGCTTATCGTATCTGGAACGATAAACTTGATTTTCTTCAAAGCGAAAATCCTCTTCGCAAACGCTGGGGGGTATATTCTTTGATAAATAGGCGAGAAGGACTTTATCAGTTTCATACGCTCGAATTAGGCTATTCGGCCATCAACATTGCTGATACTGTCGCCCAGAGAAATCCAAATTATCTTCTGAACGGAGCAAAAAATGTTGGTTACACAAATATCAACTATAGTTTTCAATTCGATAAAAGAGACAATAAACAATATGCCCTTCGAGGTAAACGATTGTTTTTGCAAGCCTCACATTATGGATTCTTTGGCGAAACCAAAACGAATGTTTTATCTTTCTTTGGGGCTTTTACCCATTTCTTTCCAATTAAAGGTAGATTTTACGGAAATTATAGTGTCCGAGCTAAGTTTTCTACCCCCGAACTTCAACCATTTCCTATAGCTCAAGGTTTAGGTTTTAGGGGCGATTTGGTAAGAGGTTATGAGTTGTATGTTGTTGATGCTCAGAGTTTCGGTTTATTAAAGACAAATTTCAAATACCAGCTTTTTGATAAGATTTTTGATTTGAGCCGATTTATCAAGTTCAAACAATTTAATACATTCCCTATTGCAAGTTATCTCAATCTATTTTTAGATACAGGATTATCAAATAATGGAGTTCCTATGTTGAGCAATTCCAAATTAGGGAATAAATGGCTCTATGGTGGAGGTGTTGGATTGGATGTAGTAACATGGTATAACGTTGTCGGGCGATTAAATTATGCCATTAATGATTTGGGCGAAAGGCGTTTCTATTTTAATGTTTCAAGAGACTTCTGAGGTTTTTGTACGTCAAATGGCTATTAGATTAAGTTTTTTTTAGTTTCGAGCATACACAATATTATAAATTTAAATTATTACTTTAGCTTTCTTAAATTTCAATAAATATTTTTTTTTCAAAAAATTATGAAAATTCGTTTTTTGGTATTACTTTTGATTATTGCTTCATGCAATAACCCAAAAAGTCAAAAACAAGTCGTGGATACATTAATAGCTAACCCTAATTCACGTAGCGTATCTGTGAGCAATACTCAGAAGCTACTCAAAGAAATCATGGGTACAGGTGAAGGTTTACTCAGAGGAGTAAAACTCGGAGACCCGATTTCTGAAGTAAAAAAGAAGGAAACTCTCGAACTCTTTGAAGAAGAGCCAACTTATGTCGGATATACTTTCGATAGCGAAAGCCTCGAAACTGTTGACATACTCTACATGAAAGATTCCAAACAAACGGTTTCTGGAATCCAACTCGATATTTATATGAATAACAATTCGTCAAACGATAGCCTAAAGGTTGCGTTATCGAATTTGTTTACTACTAAATATGGTAAACCTTTGGATAATGACGGGGAGATAGTTTGGAAAATCAAACCATCTGGCCAAGTCAGCATCAAGACCGTACAGTCTAAAATAGATAGAGGTCTTGAAGTTAAATTCAGCAAATCATCTAAAGTTCTATAAGCGGCCAATGCCGCTTTTTTTATGATGTATTATATAGCTACAATCAATCGACTTTCTAAAACTTACGATAAAATTTACCGTTATACAGTTAGATTTGGTTATAGAATCATTGTAAAAAAATAATTAATTCTTGATATAATTAAATTATTTCTTCTTATTTTTACATGATGTTTAAATATAACCCTTTATTTTACCCTAAGTATTAAACATAACGGTGTGCTATGACAACATTCGAATATGTAAAAATGATTCTCGAAAAAGTCAGTTTTGATAAAGAACTTTTTGAGAAAGAATTAAAAAAAGCGATTAAAAGATTAATACCCTACGAAAGAAAAGAGTTGAGAAAATGGTGCTATGATAAATTTGGCAGTATTTACAGGGGTATAATCAATAAAGTGTTTAGGCGTTCACAAGTCGCATAATTTTTCAAAATCCTGACCATAAAAGTCAGGATTTTTTATTTTTACTTCTCTTAGTTTTGATAATTTTTTACCTTTGCAAAACTTTCATTTGCAAAAAGAATGCAATCATTAAGCACCAAGCACCTACTCGGAATAAAAGACCTTACCCCAAACGACATCCAACTCATTCTTGAGACAGCCAAAGAATTTAAAGAAGTTATCAATCGCCCTATCAAAAAAGTGCCTTCGCTTCGTGATGTTACAATCGCCAACGTTTTTTTTGAAAACTCTACCCGTACAAAGTTGTCATTTGAATTAGCTCAAAAAAGGTTATCGGCCGATGTGATTAATTTTTCGGCATCGGGTAGTTCCGTAAAAAAAGGTGAAACGCTACTTGATACTGTTAATAATATTTTAGCTATGAAAGTGGATATGATTGTGATGCGTCATAGTAGTCCGGGAGCTCCACATTTTTTATCAAAAAAAATCGAGGCTAATATTGTAAATGCGGGTGATGGAACGCACGAACATCCTACCCAAGCTCTTTTGGATTCGTTTTCGATGATGGAGAAATTAGGTGATTTAGCTGGAAGGAAAATTGCGATTATTGGTGATATCCTACATTCAAGAGTAGCATTGTCTAATATTTTTTGCCTAAAAAAGCAAGGTGCAGAAGTGATGGTTTGTGGTCCAAGCACGCTAATTCCTAAATTTATTAGCGAATTAGGCGTTAGAGTTTCTCACGACGTAAAAGAGGCCCTCAGGTGGTGCGATGTTGCAAATGTGCTTAGGATTCAGTTAGAAAGACAGCAAATTAAGTATTTTCCGTCGCTAAGAGAATATTCATTATATTTCGGAATCAACAAACGAATGCTTGATGAGCTAAACAAGGAAATTGTCTTGATGCACCCGGGCCCAATCAATAGGGGGGTAGAGCTTACCAGCGATGCCGCCGATTCTCATCATTCAATTATTCTCGACCAAGTAGAAAACGGAGTGGCTGTCCGTATGGCAGTATTGTACCTTTTAGCACAGCAAAATTAACTCAAAAAAGATTGTACTATGCAATATTCAGAGATTAAGCAATTGATTATCAACATGTTTGGCAATGAAGTGATTCTTAAAGAGGATACTACTTCGCCACAGCATAGTATAACAGTTCCTACTGATAGATTACTCGAAATTGCTCAGTTTCTACATGTTCAATCGCAGCTATATTTTGATTTTTTATCCTGTATTACAGCAATAGACAATGGTGCTGAAACTGGGACGATTGAGGTAATTTACAACTTTACGTCAATACCCTATCAGCATAATTTTACGCTAAAAGTAGAAGTTGAAAGGGGCGATTTAGAAAAAAATAGGCTACCAAAAGTTCCTTCACTAACACCTATCTGGCGTACGGCCGATTGGCACGAACGTGAGGCTTATGATTTGGTAGGAATTGAATTTGTCGGTCATCCTGATTTAAGAAGAATTCTTTTACCATCCGACTGGCAAGGGCATCCCCTCCGTAAAGATTACCAAGAACAAGAGATTTATCACGGAATCAAGGTGAAATATTAAGCAATATTAAATTAAAAATCCAAGCATCAAGCGACACTTGGATTTCGATACTACCCTAATTTTTACCCACAATCTTACATTTTCGGTAAGACCACTGAATCAAGAACGTGAATTACGCCATTTGACTGATACACATCGTACGTTGTGATATTAGCCAAATTGCCATTCTCGTCTTTTAGCGTAATGTTGTGTGAACCATTCATCATGGCAGTCAATGTCCCGCCACTTACTGTCTTGAAACTTGCTGCTCCGTTACCTTTCTTAATCTCTTTTGCAATGGCATCAAAATCGTATTTTCCTGACAAAACGTGGTATGTCAAAACCTTAGACAAAATACCTTTTGCTTCGGGTTTAAGTAGTGATTCAACAGTACCCGCTGGCAGATTCTCGAACGCATCATTCACCGGTGCAAACACTGTAAAAGGTCCAGCAGATTTCAATGTTTCAACCAAATCAGCAGCTTTTACCGCGGCTACAAGCGTTGTATGGGCTTTAGAATTAACCGCATTCTCTACGATATTCTTTTGAGGATACATTTGTTCTGTTCCCACAATAACTGTTTGAGCATTTGAGAAACTAATACTTGATAATGTTAGAGTTACAGCAAAAATTGTTTTTGAAATTGTTTTCATGATTAGAATTATTTTGGTTTAAATTCAAATATACTTACGCTAATCATCATAGTTTTGGATTTATTTCTATCTAAGATTTTTTGAAATTCATTCGTAACATGATGAATTTCAAGCATTTGTAATATGATATTTTATTCTTCATTCATAAGGATTAATCGAACCAAAAAGCGATTTTAGAGGTTTGTAATGTGTATAGTATAATGTAGTGAAGACCATTCATTATTTTGATTCAGAGTTCAAAAACATTTATTTTGCAGATTAAATTTATCTAAACTCGACCGTTTTCGTGGTAGAGTTGCAAAAAATCATTATGGGAGAAATAACAATCAATAAAGAAAAGATTTTACAAGCACTTAGTACTGTCGAAGAACCCGATTTAAAGAAAGACCTTGTTACTCTCAATATGATTCGTGATGTTGAGGTTGGTATCAATCAAGTTTCATTTACGGTTGTTCTTACGACCCCCGCTTGCCCACTCAAAGAGCTAATCAAACAACGTTGTTTAGATGCCATCCATAAACATTTATCGAGCGATGTAAAGGTTATTATTAACATGACAGCCGATGTTACATCAGTCCGTAATAATTCTCCTCAACTTCCGAGTGTAAAAAATATCATTGCCATTTCATCTGGCAAGGGTGGTGTTGGTAAATCGACAGTTACAGCAAACTTGGCAATGGCACTTAAAAAGTCAGGTGCAAAAGTCGGTATTATTGATGCAGATATTTCGGGCCCTTCGATTCCGTTGATGTTTGGAGCAGAAGATTTACAGCCCTTGATTACCCAAAAAGATGGGAAAAATATGATTTCGCCGATTATGCAGTACGGAATCAAGATGATTTCTATTGGATTTTTGACTCCATCTGATAGTGCAGTTGTTTGGAGAGGTCCAATGGCGAGTCAGGCACTTAGACAATTCTTTGGAGATGTCGATTGGGGCGAATTAGATTATTTATTGATAGATTTACCTCCCGGCACAAGCGATATTCACCTTACCTTGGTTCAGACTGTGCCAGTAACGGGGGCGGTTGTCGTAACTACTCCACAAAAAGTTGCTTTAGCAGATGTTAAAAAAGGGTTTGCGATGTTCAAACAAGCCCAAATCAACGTTCCGATTTTAGGAATTGTAGAAAACATGGCCTATTTTACTCCAGCCGAATTGCCCGATAATAAATACTATTTGTTTGGAAAAGATGGTGGTAAACAAATGGCAGAAGCTAATGGAGTCCCGCTTTTGGGCCAAATACCGATTGTTCAAAGTATCAGAGAAGGGGGCGATGAAGGGCGGCCAGTAGTGATGGATGATGAACCAATAACAAGTGGAGCATTCCAGCAAACTGCCGAGGCTTTGGCACAGCAAGTTGCTATTCGTAATGCAACGTTGGAGAAAACCCAGCGTGTAATGGTTGGATAATTTGAGAATATCATTAAATTTGTATAAGATTACATTCCTTGTTTTTAGTATTTGATGATTTTTTTGACTAAAAGAACCATTTTATTTAATGGAAGCACTAATTGAAAAAATAGAAGTTGCCCTAAACTCAGTAAGACCTTATCTCGAAGCTGACGGCGGCAATGTGAAGATAGTTGAAATAACGAGCGATATGACTCTCAGATTAGAGCTACTGGGGGCTTGTGGGTCTTGCCCGATGTCCACCATGACATTTAAAGCGGGTCTCGAAGAGGCTGTTAAGAAATCTGTTCCAGAAATCTTACACGTAGAAGCAGTTAATCTGACTCCTCTCAATTGAAAGAATATTGCTTGTTTTATTGCCGTTCAATCAAATTGAACGGCTTTTTTATTTTATTTCGGGATAAAATTTGCCTGTTTTCCTTATTTTTTCCAAATTTGAATAATTATTAATTTGAGAGGGAAAAACACTCAACCAATAAACGAGATGGCTAATAAAATTAAAGTCGGGGTATTTTTTGGCGGACAGTCACGCGAAAGAGAAATTTCATATTTAGGAGGAAAAACTGCCTTCGAACACATCGACAAGGCAATTTTTGAACCTGTTGCAATTTTTGTGGATAGCTTAGGGCATTTTATTGCAATAAACCCAGAGCTATTGTACGAAGAATCTATCCGTGAGTTTTATCCTTCAAAAAATCTTAACCGAGGCTTTAGGGTTTATATTGAATCTCTCGGAAAATTAAACGAAAACCAACTTTATAAACTTATCTATAAAATTGGCAAGCAGGTTCGACCAGACGAGCTGGCTGAAATGATGGACTTTGCTTTTGTAATTATGCACGGTCCACATGCCGAAGACGGTAGTATTCAAGGTTTGCTCGAATGGTATGGCATCCCCTACATGGGACCCGGTTTGATGGGTTCGGCTGTCGGAATTGACAAACCAATGCAAAATAAATTGATTTCGCTTGTTACTGGTCAACGAAAAAAAATGCAGACATTTACCCGTGACCAATGGTATGAGGCCGATAAATCTAAACTTTTTACTGACTTAATCAATTATCTTGGATTCCCATTTGTTGTAAAAGCCCCGCATCAAGGTTCATCGATTGGTGTGGCAATTGTTCGTAAACGTAGTCTTGAAGAATTTACAAAAGCAGTAAATCAATGCTTTTTTGAGTGGGTTGTGTATAAGCGTGAATGGGAAAAAATGACCGAACGCCAAAAACGCCATAC
>JALOLV010000516.1 GCA_025455785.1 Spirosomataceae bacterium
TACCTTATTATCCATATTTAAAAATTTATAATCCAAATTTTAATGAAAAAAGTAATCTACATCTCCGCAATCGTGCTATTAAGCACATTCAAATCTTTCTCACAAGAAAAAAGTTTTGCAGTAAAATTAAATCCACTTAGCTTGGCATTTATTACCCCAAACTTACAATTCGAGAAATCAATCAGCGAAACCTCAACAGTTCAACTTGGACTTGCATTTGCAAATTTCAAAGTTCTTGAGCAAAAATTCGGTTTCGTACAAGTTACTCCTGAGTTCCGCAAGTACTTTGGCGAAGAAGGTGCCATGAGAGGTTTTTATGTTGGTCCTTACCTTCGTTTGATTTCAGGTGGTTATACTGAAGGAAACTCTGACACAAAAATCAAATACAATACCTTTGGTGGCGGAGCTGTACTTGGTTTTGAAAGAGCTACTCAAGGTGGGTTTGTTTTCGACATCTTTGCTGGGCCAAACTACGGTTCGACAAACTTCAAACAAAATGTTGTAGAAGATGATATACCAACCCGAGGAACGGGCAATGGTTTTGGTGTTCGTTTTGGCATCGCACTTGGTTTTGCTAAATAATAAAACATTGTATATAGAAAAAATGAGAGCTACTTGGTTGAGTAGCTCTCATTTTTTTTTAGGACTCTAAAGATTTGCCAATATCGCCAATCTGCGAGTCTAAATTATCATCAACCCCGATACCTTTCGGATTTGGTCCCCATTTATTGACCCCCGCCTCACTATCCGTACACAAAAGTACCAACAACCAGATTGGACCGATAATCGGAATAAGCGAAATAAAATAAAACCAGCCGCTTTTGCCAACATCGTGCAGTCTTCTGACAACTATTGCAAGAGATGGTACGATAATTCCCAATGCGTAGATAACAACAAGGAAAACGCCGTATTGGCCGAGGGCAAAACCGATGGTAAATAAAATTAAATACGCTAAAAAGTTAAACAATACAAAATACCAGTACTCGCTGCACGACCGCTAAAGTCAGCATACTTAAATTTGAGGGCATCCAAATAATAATTAATCATAAGTTTATAAGTTTAGTTAGTTATAAGAAAATTGTTTATTAGTTTTCGAGCGATTTACCTATTTCATTTATTTGTGAATCGTAACTTTCTTCGTTTCCGATACCTTTAGGATTCTCACCGTACCCATTTTCTCCGGGTTCGCCATCTTTAAATATTAAAAACAAAAAATAAAATGGAATCAAAAAAAACCAGCCACTATTGCCTACATCGTGGCATCTTTTTGCCCCTTGGGCATATATAAACCATAATAAAGGAATATATAGCAGTAGTAAAATCGCACCGCCGGTAGTCTCTTCGAGACCCTCTGTAAGCAAATTTATTATAATAACAGCAATTGTGTAAATGATAAATGAGATTCCAAACTCCTTACGGCGGATTCGGCCATTAAAAGAAAAAGGTGCATTGAACATAATCAAAAAGTTTGACGTGAATAAAATATTAAATCATTTGTTTACGCTTAATCTGAATGTATTGGTTGATAGCCTGAATACTCAAAAGATGGGGTTGCGTGATAAGCCCTTGGATTCCGGCATTAACTAACTCCTTCAAAATCAATTGATTTTGACTTAAAAAGTGTTTTCCGATGGTTTTTGAATAAATCTCCCTCAAAGTCGTGGCTGTTTCGTTTGAGAATTTGACAATCTCGGAATTTTCGAAAAACACAACTAAAACCAAATGGTATTGTGCAATTGCTTTCAAGTATTGTAAATTTCGTTTAAGGCTATTTATAGAATCAAAATTTGTAAATATTACGAGTAAACTTCGTTGACGAATCTTGAATCTAACGAATTTATAGAGGCGTTCAAAATCGGATTCGAGAAAATCAGTTTGTAAGTTATAAAGTGTATCGTTGATTACACTAAAATGTTTGTATTCGCTTCGAGCCGGAAGATAAGTACAATCTTTCGACGAAAAAGTTATTAATCCAGCTTTATCTTTTGTATCCAAAACAGCCTTAGATAATGCCACCGAACCATTGATTGCATAATCGAGTAAGGTTTGCTGCTCAAAGGGCATTTTCATGGCTCTGCCCATGTCAATCACAGTATAAATATCTTGGCTTCGCTCCTCTTGATACTGATTGAGCATCAATCGCCCCTGCTTAGCACTGGCTTTCCAGTTTATGTGCCGATAATTATCGCCACTAACGTAATTTTTGATTTGTTCAAATTCGAGACTCTGACCGATTTTACGAATTGTGGTAGAATTCATCTCGGCATAGCTATTGACCAAAGCATTTATCGGTAATTTTTTAAATTGCTCAAATGAAGGATAACAACTAATGGTATTCTCGTTTTCGAAGGTAATTTTTCGTCCGGCAAAACCTAAAAAAGCAACTTGAGTAATAATATAGGTGTTGTACCAAGTATAAACGCCTCTTTGGGTCGGACGAACGGTGTATGAAACACTTTGACTACCCTGACGATTGAGTTCTACATCAATCTTCCAAATACGGAGTTGCAGCAATACAGGTAAGTCTTCATAAATACTTAATTTTAGAGGTAAATTCGAGTTATTACGGAGCAATAATTGTACCGAATTATCATCCCCGTTGCTAAGGCGATTGGGCAATACTCTTTTACAATTCAACAGCTCTTTCTTGCTGTAAAGTAGAATTATCTCAACCAAAACTGCCAAAGACAAAAGAAATAATAATAATTGACCCACAATAAAGCTGAATTCAAGAATTAGCCCCAAACAAAATAGCCCGATGCAAATACCGAGTACCCATTTCAGCATCGGGTGTCAGAATAATTCGATGGCGAAGCGTAGGTTTTGCCACAGTTTTTACATCTTCTGGCGTTACAAAATCTCTACCTGCCAATGCCGCCTTTGCTTTTGAGGCTAACATCAAGGCAATCGAAGCACGCGGCGAGGCCCCGAGTTCGAGCATACGGGAGTTTCGGGTTGCTTGAATCAACAGTGTGATGTACCGCAAGATGTTTTCGTCAATGATAACTTTCCGAACAATTTGTCTT
>JALOLV010000155.1 GCA_025455785.1 Spirosomataceae bacterium
TGATATATAATTATTTATATATTTGCACTTCTTAAACCTAATAATTAGCATGATAAGCATCGAAATCGTAAGAAAATTTCTAAATTCTAAACCATCAATAAATAGAACACAATTAGAAAAAGAGGCAGGGATTCCAGCTACAACTATTTATAAAGCCCTTGAAGGAGTACAACCTTTTTCTACAAAACATCTCGAAAAATTAGAGGTTGTTATGAGAAATTATGGATACTCTGAGGTAATGTTTTCAAAGGCAAGAAGTATCTCCTTAATCAATCATAAGGGTGGAGTGGGGAAGACCACCACAACCATCAATTTAGGGAAAGCACTAACGCTCTTAGGGTATAAAGTGTTAATGGTTGATATGGATTCACAGGGAAATCTATCACAGTGTTTTGGCGTTCATAACCCAGAGAAACAAGTGATAGAATCTTTGATAACCAAAGACTCTTTACCCATCGTCGAAATTGCCGAAAACCTACATCTTTCGCCATCGGATATTAAAATGGCAACTTACGAAATCAAACTCATTACAGAAGTTGGTTCTGAAATGCGATTGGCTCGTAAGATACAAGCATTTACCGACCAATATGATTTCATACTCTTTGACTGCCCACCGTCTTTGGGTGTGATGACAATTTCAGCCCTGAATGCTTCGACCGAGTGCATCATTCCGATTCAGCCCGAAAGTTCGGCTTTCAATGGTGTTAGAAATTTAATTGAAAAAATAGATAACGTTAAAGAATATACGAACCTTACCTTAAAAGTTCGTGGCTTTTTGTTTACGATGGTTCATCCGAATCAGACTATTCACCAAGCAGTGATGGAAAACGTAGCCGAAACCTATCCTACCATTCCTATTTTTAAAAGTATGATAGAGAGCCAAACCGTAATTAAGCAAAGTCAATATTTGAACGAAGATATTTTTATCTTTGACAATAAATCGAAGGCGGCCAAGCAATATTTAGAATTAGCAAAAGAAGTTGCATCCATCGAAAAATAACTACTAAAATGGCATCGAAAAAAGAACTTTTTAAGAAAAAAGCACAAGAACTCACAACAATTCACAACATCCCGAAACCAACGGCTTTGGGGGCTTTTAATGATATTGAAAAGGTAAAATCGAACATTCAAATTCTACCCGAACTTCAAGCGTTTATTCGTCCATTAACCGAGGAGCAGTTTACACAATTAGAGCAAAATATTATTACCCATGGTTGTCAAGATGCCCTCATTTTATGGGAAACTTCTGATTATGAGTTGGGTAGGGGAGAATCAGAACTTTCGGTTTATATACTGGTTGATGGGCATAATCGGTATAGAATCTGCAAGAAAAATAATATTGATTTCAAAATTATGCTCAAAACTTTCGATGGCATTGAAGCCGTGAAAGAATACATGATTGATTTGCAAATTGGACGTAGGAATCTAACATTGGAGGAGGAATCTTACTACAGAGGGCTAAAATATAATGCCCAAAAAGGCAAACGTGGTATTGCTTTACAGTTAGCCCAAGAGGGGAGGGGAGAGGAGGCCGTAAATATTGCAGAAAACTTAGCAGAGCAGTTTAATGTAACATCGAGAACCATTAAAAATGATGGGAAATATGCCCAAGGTCTGAATAAATTATCGACTGAATTACGAAACGAGGTTTTGCAAGGTAAAAGCAAAATTTCAAAAAAAGAAATTCAAGAATTGGCCGATTCGAGTTTTGAAGATAATTCGATTAGTTCATTAGAAGAATTGCAAAAAGAATCAGGAAAACTTGACCCAACTAAACCTCTTAACAATAAGGATAAACTTGTAACTGAAATTAAAAAATTGAGTGATAACCTCAAAACAAAGAAAAATTGTGAAGCATTGATTGAAAAAGTGAGTGCTTTGAAAGAGTTGTTGTAGTGCCGTCTCATATATTGTTAAACTGTTCGAGTCCTTTGAGTTAGATAATAGACTTGTTGCGATGTAAAACATTAATATTTTAAGTTAAAATTCCATAGACCAGCACAAACTTCATACAGGTAATGTGGCAAAAAATAGTTGATGGAAAATTTAATAAAAGGTCTTATATTGCCGTCCAAGTCGAAGAGGAAGTTTGCTCTGGTGGAGACCAACAAATCAGCAATAGACTTGGCGTGTAAACATTTTTTTATTCTGTCGGCATACATTATGGCTAAAAAAAACTCATTTTTCGTTAGAAAAAAAGATATACCATTTGATGAAGTTTTTACGATGCTCAATTGACAACCCACGATGTACATCTAAGTGATTTTTAAGGTGCGAGAAGAACCCTTCAATGCCATTGGTGGTTTTTGGAATAGCACTATCATCCAGAAAATGGAACATATTTGGAATGGCTGATTTGATGTAGATGAACGTTCTTCTTAGCAATTTATGTGTGTACCAATATCGGTCTGTTTCTGAGTTAAAAGATTTTTGTTGATAATAGGATTTAGCTTTCTCCCAATTCTTGAACTGATTTAACCAATCAGTTTTGTCGTTATGGGTGGTAATTTTGCTAATCATCAAGACCAACTTTCGGAGGTCTTTAGCTGGCTCAAGTTTGGGTCGTTTTGTGAGCCAAATCAAGCTCTGACGCTGTAAATGGACTAAACAACGTTGTATTTTGGTTTCAGTCAATACTTCTCTAATAGCTTTAAGTGTTCCTTTATGTCCATCAACAGTCATGCTATCAATCTTCAATCCCAATCGCAAAAGATTCTGCAAATCCTCTTTGATTTCATCATATTTTTCATCCTCACTGAAGCGAATCAATTGCGTATAATTACTGTGATGGTCTTGATAAGTTATCAAACAAAATTGCTTGAAATAAGTCCCATCGATTCGCATGTGTAAGGTGCGTTTATTTTGAATTTTGAGTATTGGAGCCTGAGCTAAATATTCATAAAAAAGGCGTTGAAGGCTGGCCCTACTATACCCGTTTTCCCTGCTTAGGCTTTGATAGGTTTGACGTTCTAATATCCATTTCTTAAACCATACAAAACGATTCTTTTGGCGAACATCTTTGCGTTGCTGGCAGTACAAAATTTCACAATTTTTACACTTGTATCGCAGTTTGCCTGCCTGTTTTCCCCATTTGATACTGGTCTGAAATCCACACGCCCAGCATCGCTTTTTTTTCTATTTTCATGAAACAAAAAATGATTGATGAAATTAGTTTCATCAATCATTCAATAACCACAATACAACTTGTTGATTATTAGATACTTATATTTAATAATTGTACATTTTACCAGCTATTTTTTGCTAATATACCAAAAAAAGAAGTACCTCCCATAAGAAGGTACTTGCAATAAAATTTTCAAAATAATAAAACTTTAAGCTCACTTAATAGGGCAGTAAACATTTTAAAGTAAAGATACCTACGCTTTTGGCAAAGGATTTTAAAATCTTTTAGGTGTCCGTAAACCAATACTTTTCCATCATAAATTTGATTTGAAAGTACTCTTCTCATTCTATTGTTAAATTTCCCAACCTTACCACCTCCCAAAATGTACTTCTTCTTCATTGCTTTTGCATCCAATAGGGACTGAATTAAAATGCCAAGCCTTTGAGTTGGGCTTGTCCAATCTTTAAATAAAATAAAAGTTATCTCTGCACAATCTTCCTCTCGATAACCTTTTTTTATCAATTGCGACTTTTCAGACTCTTCCAAAAACGTATAGTATCTTAAGTAAGGGTTTAAGTCGGTTGAAGAGACCGCATAGCCACCCAAAAAAGACCCATCTTTACTATAAAAAACTCTGGTTTTTGCATTTGAGAGAAACTCAAATCCGTTGGCTAAATCGCCAGTTGCTTCCTCATAAGAATTTGAAAAAAATAAAATGTCATTCGGACTGGTAATTAACATACTTCTCATTTTATTGAATTGTTTGATTACCAAACCTTTCAATGAGATACCTTACCGATATTGACTTTATTTTTTAGAATTCAAAGAACGAAATTGCGGTCTTACTGTTCAGCATAGTTGTGATTACAGCAAAATCATGATTCAAAGTTGATATTAATTTTGAATCAATTAAATTGAATAGTTACGTAAGGGTAAAAAAAGTGGCAAGTGGATTAATTGAATGATAAATTTAAATCAAGAAGTTTTTCCGCATCATAATTGCTACACTTTTGGCTGTATTAATTTCTTCATTATTGAATAATAATCTACCTTTCTTAATAATCCGTTTGTTCAGTGTGTTGATAGTTCCGACCTTATTTTTAAATGCTGCTGCTAAATCTTTTGTTGTCATTTTTGGATTATAGGAGAGTTTTCTTAGAATTCTAATTTCTTGAATAGAAAAGAAAATTTTGTTATCTTCTAAATAAACTGCTGCATTTCTTTTGAGAAGTGCCTCCAAATCGAATAGCTTAACTCCTTTTGAGTCTAAAATTCGAGGGTATAAATTGGGATTTATTTCTTCGATGAGTGGATTTGTAATTGTAAACTCATTGAAATAATGAGTAATTTGTTGCTTCTGATTATCGAATCGCCATTGCCAAGCACTTAATGCTCTTTTACATAATACATAATGCCCATCGGCATGTTTGATTGCAACATCAACCACATATCGTTGTTCTCTAAATCCTACCCTGAAATCAATATTATTAGCAATATTGAATGTAACTTCAGCCAAATGAATCAAGAATTCTAAGTAGCTTGGATGTATTATATTTAGGTATTTTTCCAGATTAAACACTTCCTCGTTATAACCTAACCAACGCTCCACCCCATTAATGTGTTCAATTATTCCTTCAGTAGATACTACAAAAAAAAACTTTTCGTGTGGGATTAACTCTTTCATTAACTCAATCTCTTTTTGTTGCTCAGAAAAAACGACAGCTTCCTTGAGGTTTTTATTTACCTTACGAGTTATCGTTTTTTTTGCCAGTTCTACTTGGTTATTTTTTGAGGTTGGGTTGTTCATTATTTTGTAGCTAACATAGATACAAAAATAGCTAAAATTAACTTAAAAATATATTTACTCCTATGAATGGTTTGATAAAATCAATATATTTAGGACTAATCTAAAAAATAACTTTTATGAGTAAATATTTATATGGGGCCAGTGTTCAGGGTATCCAAGATTTTATATTTCAGTCAAACAAACTTAGAGAAATAGGAGGGGCAAGCGAGATTGTTGAACAAATCTGTACAAAAAAGTTTGAAGAAGAAATTGGTGATGGAATCATCAGAGAAAATATAATCTTGAATGCTGCTGGCAATATCAAGTATATTTTCAACGATAAACCAAGTTGTGAAGCGTTTGTGTTGAAGTTCCCCAAAGTTATATCGAAATTTGCCCCCGGTATAACTATAAGTCAAGCCGTAATCAAAATTAATGAGGATGATAAACTAACTGATGCTATTGATAAACTTGAGAAGAACTTAAAAACTCAAAGAAACAAACCTGAGGCCCCAATCGAAGTTGGATTTATGGGTTTGGAAAGAGCAAGGAGAACTGGCGGTGTTGGCATTGAGTATTTCCAAGGCGAAGTAATTGATAGTTCGATTAAAGCTAAATTAGAGGCTTTTTCTTTGAGTACCACAAGAAATATTAGTCAAGAAAACCTCTACAGTAAATTTTTTGGGGAAGGATTAAACTTAAGCAAAATACCATTTGACCTCAACCAAATTACAAAGGGTAAATCCAATACATGGCTTGCTGTCATACATGCCGATGGCAATGGATTAGGAAATTTACTCATCAAACTAAGTGAGAGGCTTAAAGAAATGACCGTTGAAGAATCGAAGAGTGTATTTGCAGATTTCTCGACAAGGTTAGATTTAGCGACCCGTCTGGCTGCACATACCGCTTTTGATAGCCTCAATTCTAACAACAAGTTTTATCCCATTAGACCAATAATCTTGGGGGGAGATGATATTACACTCATTATAAGAGCCGATTTAGCCTATGAATTTACAGTGAAATTTCTAAATGAATTTGAGTTGAAAACCAGAGAACAGTTAGCTCCTTTGAGTCAATTTCATGAAGATTTCAACAAAGGGCTCACGGCCTGTGCTGGTATAGCCTACATAAAAGACAGTTATCCAGTGCATTATGGACTACATTTAGCAGAGGAGCTTACAAAAAAAGCAAAAAAATCTTCTAAAAAAATCAATAATAGTTTGCCACCATCGAGTCTGTCTTTTTATAAGGTTCAATCTTCCTTTGTCGAAGATATAAATGAGATTACCCTTAAAACACTCACAGCAGGAGATATCAGTTTTGATACTGGACCTTATTACATAAAACCGCAGGAGAATCATTTCTCAGTTGAAACTTTAAATAGTAAACTGCAAATTCTTGCGGAGCAGGAAACAAGTGATGAAAAACTAAAAGGCGTTTCTAAGCTCAGGCAATGGGTCTCTGAGTTATACCGAAATCAGAGTACTGCTAAGTTTATGATGGAAAGAATGAAATCAGTAAACGAAGATTTTTATGGTAAACTCGACCTCGACAATGCAATAATTGATAATAAATCAATCATTTTTGACCTACTTCAACTTCATTCATTTAGAAGAAACTATGGAAATTAAATATAGAATAACTTTTCTAAGCGATTGGCACATAGGTTCTGGTCTTGCCGGCGGTGCTGAGGCTGATGCTATTGTACTTAAAGATAAGTCCAATTTGCCGTATATACCGGGTAAAACTTTAAAAGGCCTTCTGAAAGATGCTTTTTATGATATTAATGAAGCGAAAAACGGAAAATTCGACAAAGATATTTCTGAATTATTTGGTGTAGTCGAGAGGGGGGAACTACCAACAGTACACTTCTCAAATGCCGAGCTTGATGAAATCACTAAAACACAAATAATTAAAGAGAAATTATCAGATTATTTGTACCGAAACATCGCCTCTACTGCTATCAACAAAAATGGTGTTGCAGAAAGTCAGTCTTTGAGGGTTATGGAAGTAACAATTCCTTTGAGTTTAGTTGGAAGAATAACATTCCAAAACGAAAAGTTCAAAGAAAGTATCGAATTAGCTCTAAAATGGGTTCGGCATGTTGGGGTAAATCGAAATAGAGGATTAGGTAGATGTAAAATCGAAACGATATAAGGCAATGATTCAAAAAACCTATCAATGTATTTTGCACTCAGATGTGGTGCTTAATTCAAAATTGGCAACCGAAGGGAACATGGAAACGCTGGAGTCGATTCCGGGAAGTAACTTTTTAGGATTGGTGGCACACGCCATCTACAAGGAGTATTCGAAGGAGGAGGCTTATAAATTGTTACATTCTAATAAAGTTTTGTTTGGTGATGCACATATTTCGGACGGAGAAAACATAAGCTACGCAATGCCTTTTTCTTTATTTAAAGCAAAAGTTGAAACCGAAGAAACTAAGGACACCTTTTGGGTTCAATTTGCTTGGGATAAAACAATCGAAACATATTTTAAGAAAAACGGTATTCAACCCAAACAAAACAGAAGTGGTTTTTTAAATGAAAATGGGGTTATCTTCGACAAAATACAGAAAAACTTTGCATTAAAGTCGGCCCAAGACCGAAAAACGAGGGCATCGGAAGACGGCAAAATGTTTGGTGTGAGTTCGTTAGAAAAGGGTCAAATTTTTGTTTTTTCAATTTATTATGAATCAGAAGATTTAATAGAGTTAGTTGAGAAGAATCTCACAGGATATAAATTTATTGGTAAATCCAAATCAGCTCAGTTTGGTAAAGTGCAGATTTTACCATTGTCCCAATCTACATTTCCCGCTTCTAAAACAACGCAGGTCATCCAGAATGAAAATAATGTAATTGTCTATGCCGAAAGCAACCTCTGTTTTCTCAATGAATTTGGACATCCGACTTATCAACCAACTGCTCAAGATTTGGGTTTTTCCAGTGGAGAAATCAATTGGGAGAAATCTCAAATCAGAACTTACTCGTACTCTCCGTGGAATCTAACCCGAAACACTCCAAATACTCAAAGACACTGTATCCTGAAAGGGTCTATTATTTTTGTTGAAAATGGACAGATTGATACCACCAAAAAAGGATTGGTAGGTGAATACCTCAATGAAGGTCTCGGTAGGGTTTTATACAATCCCACATTTTTAAAAGCGGATACAAATGCGGTTTGGCAATTTCAAAAGATAGCAATTGCGGACAGGGTCAACCATGAAGATAATCCTTTATCGACAGAGGGAACGGCTTTAGTAAATTTTTTGATTAAGAAACGAACTGAAAAAGAAAAGGCAGAAATCGAAGCCCAAGCTATTCATGCTGCTGTACATGCAGACCCTCACAAAAATAGTTTGAAAGATATTAGCCCAAGCCAGTGGGGACAAATTAGAGAAAAAGCGACTTCATTGGAAAATATTGAGGCCCTCAAAAATGACTTATTCAATGAGCAAACTGGTTTTTTGTATAAAGGTGTTTCGGCCGATAAATATTGGAATAAACATCAGAATCGAGAAAAATTCAAAAGTATTTTTGATGTCCTCAAAAATCATGGTATGGTAGCTATTGCCAAATATGCTGGTGAGATTGCAAAAAAAGCCTCAAAAAATAAGGAAAAATGAATACACATAGATACATAGCACGTATTGTTCTACAAGCTAAAACTGCACTTTTTGTAGGCTCAGGCGAAAGCTCTCTACTTAAAGATGCGATTGTTCAGAAAGACCATCTTGGGCTACCAATGATTCAAGGAAGCTCTTTGATGGGGGTTTTGAGTCATGCCTTTTTAAGCAAATATGACTTGGGTATAATTGATAAAGAAAAGGAAAAAGCCATAAAACTATGGGGTTATCAGTTTTTTGGAGATGAATTAGAATCATATATAAAATACTACAAAAGAGAGATAGACCCTAAGATTGATGAAGCAAAAATACCTAAAGGCTATGGCTCTCGTCTGAGGATGAGCTCGGCTTATATGCAGTACAAGAAAGATACTGTAGCAGAAGGCGAGCCAACTGCTGAGATTGAGAAGGTGATTGAGAAATTTAGTGAACTACCCGCACGTCAGCACGTAAAAATTACTGACAAAGGTGTTGCTACTGATAAAGGTTTATTCAATAACGAAGTAGTTTATGCCGGAACAAGATTCATATTTGAGATGGAACTCATCGGAAACGACGGGGACAATGAGATATGGAAGTCAATTATCGAGGAGATTAAAAAACCTACCTTTAGAATTGGACAGGGGACTCGGAAAGGATACGGAAGCATGGAAGTGATTAAGCTTGCTCAGAGGGTCTATGATTTGAAAAAAGAAGATGATTTTTATGATTATACAAACTTCGACAACTCACTCAATGCCGAAAATGTTGGATTAGCATATGAACCCGTAATTAACCATGGTTACAGCAATGTGTTTAAATTAAAATTGACACCCGATAAGTATTTTATTTTTGGCTTAGGTTCGGGCGATAGAGAGGTTGATAGCAAGCCTATTGAAGAAAACATAGTCTATTATACTGATACCGAAATTGAGTTTCAAAAAAAATCTCTGATACCTGCATCTTCTATAAAAGGGGCTTTGGCTCACAGAGTAGCCTTTCATTTTAACAAACTTAATAATTTTTTTGCTGGTAACCCTGAAGCTAAAACAGGGGCAGAAAATCTGGCTGTTATAGAATTGTTTGGCCTTGAAGCTAAAAACAATGAAGGGAGACGGGGCTGTGTAGTGATTGATGATTTGTACTACTCAAGCAATGAAATCAAAAATGACAAGATTTTCAATCATGTTGCAATTGATAGGTTTACTGGCGGAGCCATGGACAGTGCGTTGTTTTCTGAAAAAGTATCATATTTTACTGATGAAAATGCCGCTATTGAACTAAATATCCATTTAGAAAAATCAGATTTTTCTGAACCGACCATTATCAATGCCTTTGAAGAGGCCCTTAAAGA
>JALOLV010000005.1 GCA_025455785.1 Spirosomataceae bacterium
CTTCTTACTCAATTTTTCTAAGTTACTCCTCGTTCCTTTCGTAACGATTGGCTCAACGCCTTGGGCTTCAAGCATTTCAATTACAGCCTCCATTTCGTACATCCTTCGCTGTGCATGAGTTTTACTTCCTTCCACAAATCGGTCGATTAAATCATCATTCCCACCAATCAATGAGCTAATTTGTTCTCTTATATAGCTTTCCATGCCGAAGGCTTCGCCCGCTTCCATAGCTTCGCAAACCACTGCTGCGATGCCTTTATAGACAATCGAACGAAGCAGTTTTCGGGTAGCGGCATCGCCAATTTGGCTATTTTCTACCATCGAAATATCAAGATTCAATGGTTGTACTTTTTCAAGAAATTCGGCAGCAAATTCACCCGAAGCCAATAACGGTGTTAGAATACCTTTGGGCGGAACAGGAGCCATGATGGCCAAATCAATCACTTTTGCACCAGTAGGCTTCAAGATTTCAGCAATTTTCTTCTTTTTTTCTGGTCCAGAAGTATTCATTTCGCAGAAAAACTGATGCGGTTTTAAAACACCCTCTAACTCTTCGGCAATCTGAATCGAAACCGATGAAAGATTGGCACTAAAAATAATGTCGGGTATATCCATACCGGCACCATTCGAGGCTTCGGCGTTGCTTTTTGTAAGAATGACTTTGTCGTCAAGTTTTCTTATGGGATTTGGGTCATAGGCCACGACTTCTATTCCTAATTTCGCTAAATCGTTGGCAAAATGACTGCCTGCTTCGCCTAAACCTAATATTGCAATTTTCATTTGATAAATCATTTTTGATGGATTGAAAACCCATCCTACCAACCATACTTTTCTCTCCATCCATAAATATCAATCGAGACCCTGCCTTTGCGAAGCTCTGCACGGGTGCGTTCTTCTTTGGCTTCTCGAGCGATTGCTTTTTCGATGGTTTCTTCTATTTTGTTTTGAGGAACAACCACTACACCATCACGGTCGCCGACAACAATATCGCCCGGATTTATCAAAACTTCGCCAATAATTATTGGCTCATTGAGTGTTCCATCGCCATGATTAGACGTACCTCGAATACACAATCCTCTCGAAAAAACTGGAAATCTCATTGCTTCGATGTCATCGGCATCACGCACACAGGCATCAATTACCAAACCATTAATCCCCTTTGTTTTTGCTCCCAAACTCATTAAATCCCCCCAATAACCTGCCTCGTAGAAGCCAGAAGTATTGACAATCAAAACATCGCCAGTTTGGGCATAAGCATAGGCACGGTGCAATAAAACATTGTCACGGGGCATGGTCTGTACGGTGTAGGCAGGGCCACAAACTTTCATGTTTGGAGCAATAGGCTTGATTGCCGAAGGCAAATACCCTTTATTGCCGAGAGCTTCGCAGATGGTAGCTGTCGAAAACTTTGATAATTCTGTTATTAAATCCATTTTAAAATGAGTGTATTGAGAGAATTACGAATGGATAAATTGTCGAAATCTACAATCCGAATGCTGAAATCATAGCGGTTTGTTAAATTCACCAGTAACTCTTACCTCGATTTCATCGCCAACCATGATGGTCTGGAGTTTACCGCCTATCCCAAAATCGCTTCTTTTGATGGTCGTAGTGGCTTTCATACCCACTTGCATATTTTTACCATTAGGGTTCGGGTTCTTTACGGGGCCATTCACGACGGCATCAAAAGTGATGGGCTTCGTAACTCCTTTGATGGTAAGATTTCCGGTTAGTGTATATTTGTTCCCTTCTTTTTTCTTGAAAGAAGTACTTCGAAAAGTCATTGCAGGAAACTTCGCAACATCGAACATATCTTCGCTTTTGAGGTGATTATCTCTCATTTCGAGGTCGGTATTGATACTTGCTGTTTCGACATCGACATCAAATACGGCATCGGATAAATCTTCTTTTGAGGCTGTGATTTTACCTTCAAATTTCTTGAAATACCCATCTACTTCTGAGATACCGTGGTGCGAAGCGATGAAAGTGAATTTTGTATGTCCTTTGTCGAGCGTCCATTGAGAAAAACTGAGCAAAGGGGTAATTAAAAAGATACAGAGGCCTAATGTTGTTTTCATTTTGTAGTGCTTTGGTTAAATTAGTACTTATTCAAATTTAATTGAGACTTTAGGGTAAGTATCACTTAATCAAAAATCGAAGCCGTTACTCTCGGTAAATGGCTCTGAAAAGCCTCTGCAAACTTCACCTCTTTTTGCCCCGAAATTCGACGTGCATGATTGGCTCTTCTACTGCCTAATTCTGTATAATACTCTACCAAATATTTTTGAGCACCCATGCAATTCATGGCGGCAACCTTTTTATCGAAGACCGAAGAAATATCAACAAAAGTATCGGGTTTAAATTCGCAAATTTCGGGTTGATGAGGCTCAAACGAATACCACATTGGCGGGTCAATGTTTTTGAATGCACTGGCAACACCTGCTCCGCACGAAAGCAATCTTGCTCTTTCGGTGGCTTGGTAGGCAAGCGGGTGGTCGGGATTAAATGGGTCTTTGGCAGTATGTGTCAGAATAACGGTTGGTTCAAAATCCCCAATGATTTTGGTTAATTGAGCGATTCTTTCATCAGAAATCAGCATCGGGTAATCGCCCCAATCTAAAAACCTAATCGGTGTTCCGAAAATATCAGCGGCTTCTTGGGCTTGTGCTTTTCTGATAACTTTCACACTCTCCTCTGTTCGATTCGGGTCTTCTTTCCAAAGTTCGCCTGACTCGCCACGCTCACCAAAAGAAAGGCAAACCACAAGTGTTTCGGCACCTTGTTCAACGCTTTTGGCTATTGCTCCGCCGCTTCGCCAAACAAAATCGGCAGAATGAGCAGAGATTACTAATAATTTATGTTTCATAACTGCAAGATATAAATTAGTTTATGTGATTCGTCAATGGCTAATCGCTGATATAATACTGATAATCAGATAATTATGGATTTCGATTAACCACTTATTTTTGTTTTATTTAAAGAACAGTGTTCTAAATGAACAAGCCGATTATGCAGATATTCTAACACGGATTGAATCATCTGAAATTATCCATTAAATCAACTCTTCTGGCATTGGATTTCCTCGTGTATGGAAACTTTCAACGGTTTTTAGTCCCCACGCTTGGCCTTTCAGGCGTTCTTCTTTGGTCCAAATTACGGTTTCATAATCAGGGTCGAGGATTAATCTTGCAGATGCGTTGGCAACCTCGATTCGGTTTCCACCCGGTTCGTAGAGATATAAGAAAAACGTTTGCTGAATGGCGTGTTTATGAGGGCCAGTTTCAATAAAAATGTCATTTTCTAAAGCAATATCGGCGGCTATCAGGATTTCCTCTCGGCTATTTGTGGCATACGTAAGGTGGTGTAAACGTCCGTTTAGTCCGCTGTGGTCTTCGGTTATTGCCAAATCATACGATTTATTATTAACCGAAACCCATACGCCTTTCGGGCCATCTTCAAATTCGATTCTTTCGGTATTTCTGCCACCCAAAACACCAAATTGGAAATCAGAAAATGCTTTAATATCTTTTGCTAAGAGGTTCAGATGGTCTATCCTGCGTACATTAGCACCACGGGCAGGGTATTTACTATGGGTATTTTTTAAAGCCGACTGCATATCGCCTTCAGCATTATATTTATTAGTATCGAAATAAAGCTCGCAAATATGCCCATCTGGATAACGAAAACGATAGGCCTTTCCGTAACCACATTCGTGGTCAATCCAGCCGATACCTAAACCAACAGCCTCAATCGCTTTTACTCGTGCTTCGAGCGATTCTCGGCTTCTGGTTCTCCACGCAAAATGCCCGATTCCGGTGTGTTTGTGGGCTGTCAGTTTAAGCGAATGGTGTTCATAATCGTCATATGCTCGAAGGTATGCCGAGCCTCCATCAGTTTCGGTAACATACATACCCAGAATATCAGTAAAAAATCGGATACTTTCGTCGAGCTTGGGTGTAAAAAGCTCAACGTGAGCCAAATGGGCGAGTTCCCAAATGATACCCCCAGCCGACTCATCGGGTTGTTCTGAAGGGGTATTTAGATTGAAATTTCTATTCATTTTAAATATCATTTGCAAATGCTATCCGCCCAATCAAACAATTCTTCTAAATCATAATCTCCCGCATGTTGAACGCCCCAAGGTAAAGCAAAATCAATTTTAAAACCTTTGTTTTGTAGCGTTGTCGCCAAAATTACAGCAATAGCAAAGCCCGTATCACGGTCTTTGGCTCCATGACGCACTCGCCAATTTTTAGCCGTTTTCGATGATTTATCACCGATATAATTCATCGGATTCATCATTTTAATGGTCTGTTTGTCTGCTAATGTGGCACTTGGGTCTTTTGAGTGCTTTGAAGAATATTCAGTAAAATGGCGATTTTCAATCGAAGCCGTGCCAAAAAGGTTGTTCTCAAATGATTTATTGTCGAGAGCATCAAAAGCTGGGGGAGTTTTCATGCGTTCGAGGTAAACCATGTAGGCATCAAAATCTACCGAAACGACTTTCCCATCTTTGACCTCAAAGGCGTTGGTTTTTGATAAATCTATTCCAGAAGTCAAAGCCTTTTGAGCCGAAGCAACGATGAATGATTTGACTAATTCTTTAAAATTCCCATTTCCTTCGGCGTCCAAAGTCAGTTTTTTACCTGACTCATTTCTTAAGTTTAGGTTATTTAGGTAATTCGGAAAGGCGGCCTTTAAATCGTCAGAAACTTTAATTGACTCAGCGTTTAATTCTCCTGTTCTTCCTCTAAAATTATAAGTTTTGATTTTGTTCAACTGCCACTCATAGGCCATATCGGCATTTTCAAGATTAATGATTGGACAATAGGCCGATACAGCAAAAATATCATCAGTAGCATTGGCTGCACCGATTTCTTTCAGAAATGGCTCATAATCAGCATTATTGCCCGTTGCACCCAAGAGAGTGGACATCGCTCCGCCCGCACTTGTGCCGTTAGAAATAATTTTGTTGGCATCACCTGCCATCACTTTATCGTTAAATTTGAGAAAACGAATAGCCGCTTTCAAATCTACAATACCCGCTGGGGCTTTGCCCGTATTGCCGTTAGCATTTTTATTGGTGCGTCCTCTCGCACCTGCCGAAGCCACAACGTAGCCTTTCGATAATGCCATCACAACGGCATTACTTGGCGGACCGCCCATGCCACCACCTTTTTGGGACGAATTGATAAAAGTGGCGGGCTGTGCAGGCATATAACCACCCACACGATTTGGGAAAAATATCGGAGCGGTTTCGGCGGAATATCCGTTTATTTTTTCGTTATTGAAATATTCTTCGGGAATATAAATATTCAAAACATGGTGGTTCAAATCAATGGGATTTGCCACATAAACAACTCTCTCAAAAGCCCTGACTTTGATGGTTTTGCCATTAAAATCTTGAGTTTGAATTTCATATTTTGAAGTGTCGAGCCTAAGAGGGTTTTGAGCTTGAATAAAGCCAAATGAAAGCAGCCAGCATATATTGCACCACAGTGAGATTTTCATTGTCAATCAATTAAGTTTAATTTTTAATACAAAATTCTTGAATTTCATTTAGGATATCAGGAAACTATTTTTACATTTATGGATAAAAATAGAACATTTAATAAATGAAACAAGAAAAGAATATTCTCAACTTTGATGGTCTTTATGGTGATGATTACGGGCGGTATTCGTCAGAGTATATTTTTTTGGAATTGATAGCGACCCGTAGTCAGCTTTTCAATTGGACTATCAAACCGCACCTACATTCTCAACTTTTTCAGGTATTTGTAATCTCTAAAGGCTCACTTTTGTTTCAAGAAGCCACAGAAGAACACAACCTTCAGGCACCTTGCGTAGTGCTGATTCCGCCAACAAAACTACACGGGCTGGTGTATAACCCTGACATCGAAGGGCAAATCCTTACATTATCCGAAAGTATTCTTGAAGAAACTTTTAAAACATCAAATCCTCTTTGGAAGACCTTTGAGGATATTCGATTTTTGAGACACCTTGAAGGAAAAACATTCGATAAAATTCAACAAAATTTGGCTCAGATTGAGTATGAACTATTCAGCGAAAACCCAGAACGACACTTGATGCTTCGGGCTTATCTAACAACCTTTTTTATTGGTTTGCATCGCCTCACCAATCTCGAAGAAGCACAAAAGAACGATTCATTGACGATGAGTTATTTTAGAAGATTTCAGCAGCTCATTAAATCAGCCGAGTATCCTAAAAGTATCCCTGCTTTTGCAGATGAATTAAACATTTCGGCTGTTCATCTTAATCGGATTTGCAATGCAGTAGCTGGCAAATCTGCCATAGAGTTAGTTCATCAAAATCTCATCGGCGAAGCACAGAAATATTTGCTTCATACTTCATATTCGGTTTCGGAGATTGCCTATTTATTGAAATTTGAATACCCGAATTATTTTGCCAAATTGTTCAAAAAACATACTGGTTTATCGCCATTGGAATTTAGGCGAGCGGATAGGAATTAAACATTACATATGATTTTATAGATTTAATCTATATCTTTGGGACATATGATTTTATAGATTTAATCTATATCTTTGGGGCTTTTAATAATATACTCAATACAATGTCAGAGTTTCCTCCTTGCCCCGAGTGCCAATCAGAATACGTATATCCGAGCGATGGTTTATTGATTTGTCCAGCATGTTTTTATGAATGGAATCCAGAAGATGAAGCAACCGAAGTAGCTGAAGATAGCACTTTAAAAGTTTTAGACTCGAACGGTAACGAACTCAAAGACGGTGATTCGGTAGTTATCATCAAGGATTTACCCGTAAAAGGAGCTCCAAAACCGATAAAATCAGGAACAAAAGTAAAAAATATCCGTCTGGTTGATTCGAATGACGGACACAATATTGATTGTAAAATTGATGGTTTCGGAGCAATGGGGCTGAAATCTGAATTTGTACGAAAAGCATAATGCAGAACAGATGATTCGTGGATTTTTGTTATTTTTTTAGGAGTCTATCGGGTAAAAAATACCAAATCGGAATGCCGATGAATACCAAAAAAGAAAGATAAACCGACACAAATGCCAACGGTATAGTAGAAAAATACAATAAAAAAGAAATATAATTGCTTTTGTGGTATTTAGGATTGTGTGATGTGAGCTTCGCTTCGATTTCAACATATCTTCTCATCAATAAAAATCCTGAACTATTCAGCGTCATGATAAACCCATAGAGCATAACCGCTTGAGGCAAAGTTGGGTGTGCTGCCAAGAAATTAGTGGGCATTGGCACTAACGACATCGCAAAGAGCAGATACATATTATACCACACCAATTTTGAGGTAGAATGAGGAATTTTATCGAATAAAGCGTGGTGATTGAGCCACATAATTGCCAAAACTACAAAACTCAAAGAGTACGAAAACACCTTAGGCAAAACAGCTAAAAGGGCTTGCCAGACATCCTTGTCGGAGAAATTCTGTGCTAATTCGGGGATTTTCAAATCAAAAGCCATTATCGTGATAATAATGGTAATGACTCCATCGCTAAATGCCTCTAATCGAGATTTGCTCATCTTTTTAATAATTTAAAGCCGATTTCACGGCCTTGTCCTTTAAACATGGCTAAATTTATCCAAAAGAAAGCAAATTGTTCCATCAACTGAAATTTGTCGCTTCCGCCAATGTCGTAGCATGCTCCAAAACCAGCATCAAGGGCTAATTTTGTGGCCACTTCCTTACCTTTTTCGGAATCTCCCGCCACAAAGGCATCAATTGTGTATTCGCCATAAGTAGTATCCAACATGTTGTTAAAGCCAGTTGTATTAAAACACTTTACGACATCTTTGGTAGCGGTATTTGTCAAAATAGCATCGGCAGTGCTTGAAAAACCAGCGGGTCCACGCCCCAAAACGATGTTCATTGTATCAATAATTACTTTGCCGGTGGTATCTCCTAACGATTGAGCTACTTCTACTGCCATCGGGGCAGGCGTTGCCAAAACGATTACTTCACATTGTTTTACGGCACTTTCTACGCTCGTGAAACGGTCTTCGCCGATTTGAGTGGCTAATTTGATTGATTTTTCGCTCAGAGGAAATTTTGCTCCTATCAAAACGGTATGTCCAGCTTTGATAAATTTTTGAGCCAATGCTCCACCTACATTACCCGAACCAATAATTGCTATTTTCATACCTGTTTTGTTTATTTTAATCTAAAAACCCGTTTTCTGCTTCTAATTTAGCTGGCAAATTGCTTTCTCCAAGCATTTCTCTTAAATCTCTTTCAATCGTATTGCACATCGAAGTCATCGGAATATCCGTGATATGATTCTCAAAAGGGTCTTCGTTTACCTCACCCACTTTTCCCATCACGCCAAACACGAAAGACACCAAAATACTTATCGGAATCATGATAGCAGGAACACCCATTTTGTTGAAATCGGTAATTAACGAAAATGGTAAAATCACCATAAAAACCAAAAGGAAAAGTTTGGTAAAGAAATGATACTGACGCAAAAGCGGTGTGTTTTTGATACGCTCGCAAGAGCCTTGAAAATTATTAAAACCAGCCAAAGTTGGTTCAAGACTGATGTTATCAAAAGCTCCTAAAATCTCGGCTCGCATTCCGTCTTTAATTCTAATACCTTGATTTTGAATCAAATAATTGGGTTTGTTTACTTTTTGGGTTAATGTTTTGAATTCTTCTTCGGATAGTAAATGCTTTAGTTCTTGCCAAGAATCTTGCTTGCGTAGATGCAAACGTAAAGCATGAGCAAAGGCAATCTGACGATAAATTAATTCTTTTTTGTAATCATCAACTTGTTGTTTTGAAGCCTTACCGATAGCCACTGCATTGTCGGCATTTGCAATAATCTGTCGAGAAAAAATCCGACTATTATTGATGATTCCACCCCATAAGGTACGAGCTTCCCACCATCGGCTGTAAGCATTGTTATTCCGAAAAGCCAAAAAAATAGCCAAAGCACTGCCCAAAATAGCAGCAATTGAGAAGGGCAGACTTACTTTTTCGAGGTTTTGATTGTGATAGAGAAAATACACCAAAACCGAAATGACAGTTGAAACTACCAATTCGGTACGCATGTAGCGAGCTACCGAAAAAGGGTCAAATATTTTTTTTAGAATCATAGTTTTTAAAATTCATTTCTTACGAAAACACCTAAATTATTGGTCTTTGTAAATGTATTTTTTCCTGATTGATTGAAATCCATCATCGAGCCGCCTGCCCAAGTATGATACCTTGCTCCCAAACGAAAGCGTTGGGTGAGATTCCAGAATTGTTTTTTGGGATTATACACCGGAAACAACTCCGCTTGCACAAAACCTCTCCATTGGTCGTTGAATTTAGGTTGGTAGCGAAAAAGACCGAACAAATCGAGATTACTATTTTTCTTCAAATCGCTGACAAACCAACCAAAAAACATAAAATCGCCTTTTTGTTTATAGTACTGAACCCCCACTTTGGGTGTAAATCCAACATTGAGCAAAGAAGCAACTCCAACAATGCCAATTCCGTTTTTGAAATTGAAGGAAATAGCATTGGTTGAGCCGAATGCCGTTGGCGAATTGTTGTAATCGGTACTGGCCCTGTTTCGACTAAAAAATAGAAATCGAGTACGTTCGTCCTTGGTATTTTTGAAGTTTTTAAACCACATTAAATCGACACCTGCTCTTTGATGCCCAGCATAAATTTCGACAGATTGAGAAAAGGCAGTGTACTCAATAAGTAACACTGCCAATACCATAAAAAACGCTTTCATTTTTTACTTTCTTAATGCTTTCACCAACAACTCAGCCGCTGCTGCACCCGAGTTTTGTTGTTGTCCTGTAATCAAATTCCCATCTTGAATCGCATAAGAACTAAAAGGTGCCGCCACTTTGAAATTTGTTCCTGCAATCTTTTTAGCCTCATCTTCAATACGATACGGCTGAATCTTCATACCTACGGCTTTATCTGCAAATTCTTCTTCGGCATCGGCAAAGCCTGTCCAAGTTTTACCTTTTACTAATAATTCGCCATTTGATTTTTTAGCTTCTAATAATAAAGTGGTTGAATGACACACTGCCGAACTTGGTTTGCCAGCTTCATAAAAAGCTACAAATAACTTCTCTAAATCTTTATTACCTCTGTAAGTGTACATCGGACCTTGACCACCCACCAAGAAAATAGCATCATAGTTTTTGGCATCAACTTCCGTTAGTTTTTTGGTATTTTCCAACATATCGTTAAACGACTTTTGTTGCATATAGCCCAAAGAAATCACATCGTGAGCCGAATAACCACTGGCATCGGTCGGGTTAGAATAGCCATCCATCACCAACTTTCCGCCTTCGGTCGAAACCAATTCTACTTCGTAGCCAGCCTCTTGAAAAACTCGTAAAGGATGAGTTAATTCTGCTGCCCAAAAGCCAATTGGCCAACCAGTTTGTTTTGATACACTTGGCGAACTTGCCACCATTAAAATTTTGCCTTTGGCAGGTGCACCATGAAAATGCACATAACTGTTTACTTCTGTTACCATTTTGTTTTTAGTGTTTGTTTTTTGATTTTGAGCAAATAAGACCATTCCAATAATGCTAAATGCGATTGTTATAGCTACTTTTTTCATCTTGTTTTTTGTTATTTTGATGCGACAAAATTGGCAACTCAAACCCTCAAAACCATGTGTACCACTTTTTTGTACGATACAAACAAAAAAGTATGTATCATCGAAAAATGAAATTTCTATATCTTTGAATAAACAAGAATCAAAATGGGAGATTTTAGATACAACGGTAAGATTTACTACAATCCAGTAGAATTTGCAATGGATAGGATTGGTGGTACTTGGAAAATGCCGATTTTGTGGCGTCTCAAAGACCGTGTGATGCGTTATAGTGAGCTACAAAAAGATATTCCGCATATTTCACAGAAGATGCTCACTACTCAACTGCGAGAATTAGAAGACGATGGATTTGTGGTTAGAAAAGTATATCCAGTTGTTCCGCCCAAAACCGAATACACCATTACAGAGAGAGGGCTTCGAGCCATTGAAGTAGTAAAAACTATCAGAGAATATGGTTTAGAATTGATGAAAGAAATGGGAGTAAATGACTAAAATCAAGAATTGATGTGTAATTTAAACCAAAATTTCATTGACTGTTTAAAATGCAACGCTTAGAAACCTTCTCGAAAATCTACGAAATTGGCTGGAATCATTTAGATGCCAATGCCCACGTAAAAAATTCTGCTTATGCCGAATTCGGCGATGATGTCCGCATAGCTTTTTGGCAAATGTGCGGTGTCAGTCCGCTACTGATGCACGAGTTAGGTATTGGTCCAATCTTATTCGATAGCTACATTCAGTTTTTCAGAGAATTGCAATTGGGTGAAACAATCGTAGTTGATTTGGCTTTAGAAAACTTCAGCGAGGATTTCCGTAAATGGAAAATCATTCAGCATATATTCAAGCAAGATGGTTTGATTTTAGCGGCAAAAATCACACTCAATGGTTCGTTCATGGATTTAAAAACTCGAAAGGTCTGTCCTGCAATAGGCCCTATGATGAATTCGTTTTTATTAATGCCCACAAAATCGATAAAAGAATCATAAACACATGCAAAGGCGAAAATTCATTAAAAATACTTTAACCGGGCTCACATTACCATTAATTCCGCCTGCACTAATTTCATGCGAAGACACGATTGTTACTCCAAAAGATAAGACTGTGATTGTCATAGGGGCTGGAATTGCTGGGCTTGCTGCCGCAAAAAAACTGACTGAAAACGGTTTTGATGTGAAAGTTTTAGAGTCGCAAGAAAAAGTAGGTGGGCGTTTACGTACCAATCGTAGTTTGGGAATCGCATTTGATGAAGGTGCAAGCTGGATTCATGGCGTAAATAAAAACCCGATAACAACGCTGGCCCAAGAGTCGGGAATGACTACTTTCGAGACTGTCGATGAAAACCGAAAATCGTATGATATTGGCGGAAAAATCAGGACTGCGGCAATATATAATTCGGCCGAAGACGAATTAGACAGCATCATTGGCTCAATGATGAAAAAAGGCAGCCCATCCGAAAGTTTTGAAACGGTGTTTAAAAGATTATACCCGCAAAAATTCAATGACCGCCTCTGGCGATTCTTCTTATCTTCTTACATAACTTTTGATTTGGGCGATTTAGACAAACTTTCTTCTACGCTCTATGACGCAGGCGAGGAATTTGGCGGTGCTGAAAAAATTGCTACAAATGGCTACGATACAATTCCGAATTATTTGGCAAAAGGCTTGAATATCCAGCTTAACGAACGAGTTACGATGATTGATTATTCGGCCGAAAAAATAAAAATTACGCATAACTCGACCATTACTGAGGCTGATTATGTCATCGTAACAGTACCACTCGGTGTTCTTAAAAATAACGTTATTCAGTTTTTGCCTAATCTGCCCCAAAATAAGCAAAATGCGATTCAAAAAATTGGAATGAATTGTGTAAATAAATTTTTATTGACTTGGGATAAAGCCTTTTGGGACGATGTGCAGTATATTTCTTACACACCCGAAGAACGTGATAAATTCAATTATTTTGTCAATATCAAGAAATTTAACCCTGCTACAAATGCCTTGATGACTTTTGCTTATGCTAATTATGCACGCCAGACCGAAAGCATGAGCGATGCCCAGATTATCAACGAAATCATGAAGCATCTGAGAGATATGTATGGCTCGAATACACCCAATCCAACCAATTTATTGCGAACAAAATGGCAGAGCAATCCAAACACTTATGGTTCGTATTCGTTTACAGCCGTAGGAACCGAAATGCAGCATTTTGATGATTTGGCGGCTACGCTCAACAATAGGGTGTTTTTTGCCGGAGAACACACCGAGATTGACTATTTCTCAACTGCTCACGGAGCATATCTTAGTGGCATCCGAGAAGCTGATAAGATTATTGATTTGTAATCCTTAATTTATTCTATCTAATTCGACAATAAAACTATGAAAACACTTTTTTCAGCCTTATTAATAACGATTTTTGTTCAAATTCAATCAAAAGCACAGACCTTCAATCCGAAGTTTAAACTCATTCCGGCAGAAAAAATCAAATTCAATTCATTCGTAGATTGCAATATGGCCGAGGCTTGGGTGGGTGATACTTTCAGGATTTTTCCGGGTAAATATGGCGAAGACCCCGTCTGGGGATTAGGCGTTGATAACCGTTATGCCGATGGCAAAAATGCCGATGAGGTTTTCAAAAGCCCTTCCGAAAACTTCTTTGAGCCAGTCATGCCCGAAAACGCCCCCGTTGGTAAACCCGGGCTGCACGGTGCCGTTTGGTTTGAGACCGTTTACCAAGACCCAAAAGATAAATCAGGCAAAACGCTCTACGGTATCTATCATAATGAAAACTATCCACAGACCCTCCCCTATAACCCAAAAACAGGCGAAGGCTACAAAAACAATAAGTGGCCACAAGGATTGAGAGGGCCTAAAAGTGCGGCGGCGGTGTGCCGAATCGGCATTATGAAATCTGTTGATGGAGGAAAAAGCTGGAAAGACAAAGGTATTTTTATTGAAGACCTCGACCCTCGAATGATTTTGAAGCCATTTAACACTTCAAACACTTTTGCGGGTGGTGTAGGAGACCCTTCGGCAGTGGCAAGTGGCGATTATCTGTATTTATTCTACGGAGAATATGGATACCCCGGTGTTTACAACGAAAAAACTTATGACCCCAAAACCGAATGGTCGGGGCAGTGTATCAGTGTGGCTCGAATCGCCCTAAAAGACCTCGATAAGCCCGTAGGTAAAGCCAAACGCTGGGATGGAAAGGGCTTCAATGCACCCTATAACGGCATAGGAAAACCCATCGCTTCGTTACAAATTCCGTTAGAAGAGGGTGGCGGGCCTTCATCCTCACCGACTGGCGGCTTCCATTGGGGGCCTTCGGTAAGTTGGAATACCTATCTGGAATGTTGGGTAATGATGATGGGCAAAGTAGAGGGTAAATCTTGGGTTGGCGACAAAGTGTATATTTCGTTCAATAAAAACAAAGACCTCGGCACTGCACTCAACAGTCAAGATTGGACAAAACCACAGCTATTTTTTCAAAAACCTACTTATACACTTTGGTATCCGTCATTGCAGCCACTCAATACCGAAGAAGACATTAAAAACAAATATACGTGTCTCATTCTTGGTAAAAAGGCAAGATTTTTTGTAAAAAGAATCAAACCGGGTGATGACGAATACGCTTCTGAACATATTGTAGAATTTGAGAAATAAATCTACCAATCACAATTACCACTCAAATTAACGTGAGTTGTGGGTTACCTCTTCTTCGATGAGGATTAGATTGATAGGTCGGTCGCTGACATATAAAATCAAACTCTCTCACAATTGAACCCAGTCGTATTTTTCTTCCTGTATAAACAAAAAATAGAGCCGATACGTTGGTCTCGGCTCTATTTTTATAGGTGTTTAGTAGGGCATATCAATTTCCACCGTCCCACCAAACTTTTGTTGTAAATTCATCACCACCTATTCTTTCAACAGCGGCTTTGTAATTTGCTGGGTTTGAGCTAATCTCACTTTCCCAATAAATCAATCTTCTCGGAATCTCATTGATTTGCTTGTGTCTGTTCGGGTCGCTTGTTGGTTTCAATACCGGAAAACCAGTTCTACGCCAGTTGCTGTAAGACTCAATATCATTCAACCAAGTGGCTGCCCAATATTCTTCGCCAATGAGTCTAAGTTTATCAGCATTACTTGCCGAGCCAAATTTTCTACCGTCGATATATTTATTTATATCGGCCGCCGAGCGAGCAAACGAAGGGTCAAAGGCTGTCCAGCTTGAGATTGCCGCCGCAACACCGCTCTTAAATTTATCTTCGGCATTTGCCGTAATCCAGCCTCTAACAGCCGCTTCGGCAGCCATCAATTCTGTTTCGGCAAAAGAGATGAGGTAGTAAGGGTCTTCCCAATCGCAATATTTCAAGTTAAGCATCGAAAACATATTTCTACCCACACCCGGTTTTTGAAATTCTGCTTTCTCTGCATCTGTGAGTGTATTGCCTTGAAGAATGGTAGTTGAGGTAAATCCGTTGGGCATACCTTTCTGAGCAGCAGGGTCGGTATTCCAAGTTGAAGGAGCCGCCACAGGGTCGCCGATTCCGCCACTAACAATCATCAAGCGAGGGTCGCCGTTGGTCTGCATCCAATCAATAAAAGTTTTGCTAATCTTGCAATCTCTCGAATACTTGTAGGTATTCCAGTAGCCATCACTCAAGCCATTTCTATTAAAACCCGATGGTCCGTTCAAATACTTAATCGTACCGTTATCGGCATTAGAAGTGAAAGCACCAGAGTTATAGGCTTCTGCAAATATTGCTCTGCCCGTTGCTTCATCTTTTTTCTGCATACGCATACCAACACGCATCAAAAGGGCATTAGCAAATCTTTTCCATTTGGTAATATCACCGTTATAGATTACATCTTGAGCACCTAAGGCTTTTGCTGAGGCACTCAGTTTGTCACGGGCAGCCTTCACGTCTTTTACGATTGCGGCATAAACATCTTTTTGGTTATCGTATTTCGGAAACCAATTATCTTGGCTTTCTAAACCATAACCAGCTTGGATGTACGGAATATCGCCATAAAGGTCGGTCATACGGTGCAAGTCAAAAGCACGTAGGATTGTCGCAACTGCATTGACATTGGCAAGATTTGGGTCTTTGGCAGTTTTTGTGATAACCTCCGAGTACAATCTAATCACATCTGTATAGTGGCGTTCCATATAAGCTCCGCTGTATTGAGCATTATAGAAATACTTATCGCCACTAAAATACCCCGCGTTTGAAGCCGTGTGCTGAATCATCGTGGCTGCATAGAGCATATTGGCACGGGTGTTTTCATACTCACCGCCGATTCGGAGTGTGGCTGTCGCAAGCAAGTAAGACATATCAATGTCGGTTACTGCATTTTGGTTAATATTGAGTTCAGCGAGTTTATCTTTATCACATGCCTGAGTAAGCAAAAGAGACGCAATAAACAAACCGTTTTTAAATATTTTCTTCATAATAAAGTACTGAGTTTTAGTTAAAATTGATGAACAGCTCTTAGAAATTCAAGTTTAAGTTTACACCGAAGTTACGAGTTTGAGGCATTGCAAAAAACTCAAGACCTTGAGCTCCACTTGCTACGGTATAACCAGACTCAGGGTCAATGTTTGGTACATTAGACCACAATAAAGCTAAGTTTCTTCCAACAATCGAAATTGAAGCTGACTCGAACGGAATCTTACCTAATAACTTTTTAGGAATTGTGTAGCCAATCGAAAGCTCACGTAGTTTTGCATAAGAAGCATCATATACGATGTTTTCGGTAATGTTAGAATACGCCGTCCAATAATCATCAATTCTATCTTTAGGAATCGTTACATTGACAGGGGTGTCGGTTTCACGGTTGGTTGCTTGGTCGAATAACACACCCGATACTCTCAGGTCGCCTTCTCTACCCGCCAACGTTTCTTGATGAAGCCCCGTACGATACGCCCACCAGTTTGTTCCCGAGAAGATAGAGCCACCTTGTCTTACATCAATCAAGAACGAAAGACTTGCGTTTTTGTAGCGTAATGTATTGCTAAAACCCGCAGAGATTGGATGACGCCCCATCCCGATGATTTCTGGTGAAGCCGAACGTACCGGATAGCCGTTTGCATCATAGAATTTCTGTCCTTGTGCATTGGTGCGGTGTTTCCAGCCGATAATCATACCTAATTGCTCGCCTAATATATGGCGAACTCTCTCGCCACCTCTTACACGAGATTCTTCAAGGTTCAAGAATTGGATAGGCTCACCTTTTGCGTTTGCTCCAAGATTAACGGCTTCGCTGATGTTTCTTGAGAAGTTAAAGGTTGCATCCCACTTGAATCCGTTTCTTTCGATAATTACACCATTCAAGAGGATTTCGATACCTCTATTCGTTAATTCACCTACGTTTACGCTCGTGCTTCCGAAACCAGAAGTTGCCGAGATTCCTGCATTCAGGATATCGTTTGTTGTTTTTCTGTTATAAACAGCGACGTCAAGTCCTAAACGGTTTTTGAATAATCTAACATCGGCACCCACCTCAAATTCGGTCGAAGTATATGGAGATAAACTTGGGTTTGGAATCGAGCCGTTGTTTATCTGACCTAAGTTGGCACTGCCGTGCGGATTGCCCAAAAGACCATACGTTACATTGAGTGCGTAAGGGTCAGGGCCACCACCACCAACTTGAGCCCACGAAGCTCTCACTTTTGCAAAAGTAATTGCTGAAGGTAATTTGAGAGCGTCAGAAAGGATAGCACTAACTCCTACTGATGGATAGAAAAGTGTATTATTCTCTGGTGCAAGTGTCGAGAATTGGTCTTGACGACCCGTAACATTCAAGAATAACCAGTTGTCGTATCCCGCATTGAATGAACCAAATACTGAATTTGTACCTAACTGTGCAAAACCGAAGATTCTATTTGGGGCTCTGACGTTGTTGATGCTATGGAAGAACGGAACAACTAAATCGTTTCCGCCGACACCTTTGGTTTTAGAATCGGTGCGTAATTGGCTACCACCAACCATATAATCAATGAAGATTTTTCCAAAAGTTTTTTGACCACCGATAAATAATTCGTAGTTATCTTGGCGTACCTTTTGGAACGTTTCGTTGTAATCTCCCAATGGTTTATAGGCTGTTCCGTAAGGTTCCGAACTGGCGGCATCTCTTCCGGTATAATCAGTGCCAAGGCGACCCATCACATAAAGCCAATCGGTAAAGTCATAACGTAGCGAAGTGTTTGCCACTAAGCGGTTTGAAATATCACTTCTGAAAAACTGATACGCTGCCCAATAGGGGTTTGTAGAGAAAACGTTTCCTTGATACCTCAATTCGGTTCCATCAGGATTTGCCCCAAATTTGTCAGTTGTTCCTCTAATAACGCTATACGGTGTGGTCGGAGGCATCGCAATAACCGAGAAGTTAGCATTACCCGGCGAGTCAGAAAGTCTCGGTCTGTTCAATGCGTTTTGCATTGTGTATTGAGCCGAAAGCGTCAAAGTGAGTTTTTTGAGTTTACTATTCAGGTTCAAGTTGGCAGTTTGTCTTTTAAAACTTGCGTTTGGTATAACATCGCTATTTCTCAAATCCGAAAATGCCAATCGGTACGTTCCCGATTCGTTTCCACCGCTAAATGCCAACGAATTATTCCAAGTATTGCCACTCCTGTAGAAATCATTGATTGTCTGGCCAGTATGCGAATACGGTCTTTGTTGGCCATCAAACGAAATAGTATTGCTACCATCGTATCTTGCTCCCCAGATTGAAGTCGCTTGGTCTAATGCTTCGTTTTGGTTTGTAAATTTGCTACCGTTTATTCCCGGTCCGTAAACACGTTGGAAATCCGTTAAATCAACAGCTCTATCAGATGTAAAGTTTGAGTTATACGAAACCCCGATACCTTTTCTTGCTTTACCAGATTTGGTCGTAATCATAATGACGCCATTTGCTGCACGAGCACCATAGAGAGCGGCGGCTGTGTTTCCTTTCAAAACCGAGATATTCTCGATGTCATCGGGGTTTAGCATTGCCAAACCATCGCCTGAGTCGTTACCGCCCCACATACCAGCTTGTCCGAAGTTACCACTTTCGATTGGTACACCGTTCACAACATAGAGTGGTTGGTCATTGCCCCCGAGCGAAGAACCACCACGGATAATAACTCTCGATGAACCAGCAGCCCCACTTGCCGGCGGAGAAACCACAACACCCGCAATTTTACCAGTCAGGGCGTTTCCGAGGTTAGCAGTTCTGGATTCTTGAAATTTTGAACCATCCACTTGGCTGACCGAATAGGCAAGTGCTTTTTTCTCACGGGCCATACCAAAAGCAGTAACCACAATCTCATTCATTACATTGTCGCCGGCCGAAAGCCTTACATCAAGATTTGATGAATTGACGACAACATCCTTCGATATAAAACCTACAAAGCTGTAAGTAAGGACTGTACCCTTTGGTACAGAAATACTGTACTCACCTTTGTCGTTTGTAACAGTCCCTTTGTTAGAGCCTTTAACTGTTACGTTCACACCATACAACAGGCTACCGTTGTCTTCCATTACTTTACCTTTTACTGCTATGTCTTGGGCAAATACCGATACAGACAAAACAAGCAGCGTCAAAAGTTGTAGTACTTTTACGTAGTTTGTTCTTTTCATAGATGAATTGAGTTTTTAAATAAATGATATGTTTATATCACATGCAATATATTTAAAAAATCAATAACTTTATAAAAATTTTTATAAAAGTCTGTCTTTATAAATAGTTAATGGTCAATCGAAAATAGTTGATAGTTAATCGAAATTCATAATTTCCTGATTATCAGTATTATACCAACGATTAACCATTAACGAATAACATAAACTAATTCATATTTTGCACTTATAACCCCTCAACTAACTCTAACTTAATTTATACTTTCGTATGCGTAGTGTATCAATAAGTTTTATTTGTTTTAGCCTTATATTTTTTCTGTCTTGTCAAAAGCCCCATCAAAACCCAGAAGGTTTCGAGATTGAAGACGGTTTTAAGTTAGAATTGGTGGCCTCCGAACCACTCATCAAAGACCCCGTAGATTTAGAATTTAATGAAAATGGCGATGCCATGGTACTCGAAATGCCGGGCTACCCAATGGAAGATAAAAACAGCCGGCTGTTGGTTTTGAAAGATAAAAACAACGACGGAGTCTATGATACTACCCTTGTATTTGCCGAGAATTTAGGTTTGGCAGATTCGTTTATGCCTTATAAAAAAGGTGTTTTAGTAGCCGCACCGCCTTATTTATTGCAACTGCATGACGAAAACAGCGACTACAAGGTAGAAAAAATTGATACTTTGATGGGGGGCTTTGCGAAGGATAACTTGCAGCACAATTACAACGGATTAACCTACGGTATTGATAACTGGATTTATGCTGCCAATGGTGGAAACGATGGTAAACCGTATTGGTGGGGCGATACCACTACTGCCCTTGATTTGCGAGGCCAAGATTTGAGATTTAACCTCGAAACCCGCCAAATCGAGCGTCTCGGCGAGTCTTCGGGGGGCTTTGGGTTGGCAATGGATGAATACGGACATTTCTTTGAAACGCATAACCTTACACACATCTCGCATCTGGTTTTTCTGGACCGATACCTCAAAGGCAAAAGGATTCTGACCGAAAATACTTTACAGAATATCTCTGACCACGACGAAAACGGGCTGGCTCGTATTTTTCCGATTGGCGAGCAAGAAGACCGAGTAAACCACCCCGAGCAATCGGGTTATTTTTCGGGTTCGTGCGGCATAACTTACTATGGCGGCGGGGCTTTTGGTCAAAAATACAAAAATACCGTTTGGGTGGCAGATGTAGTGCTAAACCTGATTCATGTCGATAAAATTAAGCCCAATGGAGCATCATTTAAGGCATCGAGGATGCTCGAAAACAAAGATTTCTTGGCCAGTACCGATAGGGCTTTTAGACCCGTAAACATGAGCGTTGGGCCCGATGGCTCAATGTACGTGATTGATATTCACCGAAAAGTGATTGAGCATCCCGAGTGGATTCCCGACGAAATCGAAAAAACTTTAGACCTCAATGCCGGTAAAAATCAAGGGAGAATCTATAAAATCTCATCGGTTGATGGACATGATAAAATTGATTTTCAACAATTTAAAAATACTGAGGGTTTATTAAAATCGCTCGAAAATACTAACCAGTGGGTACGAAATACGGCTCATAGGCTCTTAATGGAAAACTCTTTGAGCAATGTAGCCTTTGAAGGTCTAAAAAAATTGCTCAAATCCGAAAATGAATTGGCTCGTTTGCACGCCCTCTGGATTTTGAGTCATTCGGGCAAGCTAACCGCCACCGAAGTATTGACTGAATTACAAAGAAGTAGTTCATCACAACGCGAGAGTATCCTCAAAATTGCTGAAAATTATTTAATCGAAAATGAATCTGTCTTGACTGAAACGATAGCATCGCTACAAGACGCCGACGCCCGTGTGCGTATGCAAGCGGCCTTGGGTTTGAGTACTTTGCCCGAAAACCATCCAGCCTATCAAAAAAATCAGGCAAAGATACTCAATGCTTTGGCTCAATCGGCTCGGTTGTCTAATGATGAATGGAACGTAGCGGCCATTACACTGGCGGCTCAAAGTAAAACCGCCCAACTTTTTACTGAAATTGCCAAAGAGCAACGCCCAAATGCAGATTTGTTGGCTTCGTTGGCATTGAATATTTCGGGTTCGGTCGATGAAGTCGGGTCGGTACTTTCGAGCCTTCGGGCTTCTCAACTCACCGATACAGAACGGTCATTGGTGGTGAAACAATTGGCTCAACAGTTGGACAAAGTTGATGGGAAGCTGATTGAGAATCAGCTTACTAATCTCGAAAAAAATGCCCAATTAGATTTACTATCGCAGTTGGCGTCGGTTCGACAAAAGCTAAAGTTGCAACCATCGCCTCAATTTTTAAAGTATAGCAACGAAGCCGCCCAAAACGTATTGAATACCTCGCTTGCCGATTCGGTTCGGGTGCAATATTTGGCATTGCTCGATTTTGTTCCATATGCACAAAAATCAGCAATTTTATACGAATGTCTAAGAAACAATCAGCCGCTCAAGTTGCAAGAAAATTCCCTACGTCAGCTTTCTAATTACCGAGAAAAAGAGATTGGTAGCAAAGTAGTGGCGATGTGGAAAGACCTCAGCCCACAAACACGCCGCTATGCCAGCGATTTATTGCTCTATATCGAAAGCAACCACGACGCCCTATTGACGGGGCTTGAAAAAGGGGTTATCAACATCGGTGAAATGAATTTTGACCTCGAAAGAAGACGAACCCTGCTTTGGTGGACAGACAATGAAGACACCAAACGCCGAGCCAAAAAACTCTTTAGCGATTCGGGCGTAAGCAACCGCCAAGCTGCAATGGACAAAATGAAACCCGCTCTCACACTCAAAGGCAATGCCCCGAATGGCGAAAAAGTTTTTAGCAACACGTGTGCTACTTGCCACAAATACGGTAATATCGGAAACGAAGTGGGGCCAGTTTTGACCGAAATCAGCCGGAAAAGCAAAGCAACCGTAATGCACGATATTCTCGACCCCAACGCCGCCGTGGACCCCAAATATGTAAACCATAGCCTCGAAACCAAAAGTGGGGCTATCCATATGGGCATTGTGGCCAACGAAACCGATAAATCGGTTACGATTCATAAAATCGGAGGCGAAAAAGTAACGATTAACAAATCAGAAATCAGAGCGTTTCGCTCTTTGGGCACTTCGCTGATGATGGAAGGGTTTGAAAACGCCCTTTCGACCCAAGAAATGGCCGATTTGTTGGAGTTTTTACAAAAAGGTCTAAAAAACTAAGTAAATAAGCCCTAAAAAATCGTGAAACAAAGAGAAATTAGGTAACAAACTCGATTTATCAGCCGTTCGATACTAAATGAGTTGATTATTAAGTAACGTCAATTCGAGATTAAAATGAGTATAATTTGCCCCAGAGGGGCTAAATATTGGTAGAATGTTTATAGATTCTGAAATAAATGATTAATTAAGACGGTTAGAATCTGTGGCACGACTCGGGGATTTATAGCCAAAAATTAGGCTTTTATAGTTAGGACTTTCGCTTAACAAAGAAAATGAGGCTGTCTCAAAAGTTTTCTAAGCAAAATAATATTAGGCTGAATTTTCTTTGTAAGTGGTTAATCGAAAATGGTTAATTGAAATTTATAATTATCTGATTATCAGTATTATACCAATAAATAACATAAACTAATTCATAGCTTACACTTATTGATGAATGTTCTGATACATTTTGAGTAAATTCGTAGGTTAAATTAAATTCTTGTTCAGGTTCGATGTTTTTTTTGAATACTTATCTCAAATTTGCAAATCGAATTTAATACAAAATATTAAGCAATGACATATTTACCCTCAACCGAGCGTTACCAAACCATGGAATACCGCCGATGTGGCAAAAGCGGAATTAAATTGCCAGCACTTTCGTTGGGTTTGTGGCACAATTTCGGAGGAATCGACAACTACGAAAATGCCCGAAACATGATAAAATTGGCATTCGACAAAGGTATTACGCACTTCGACTTAGCCAATAATTATGGCCCACCGGCGGGCTCGGCCGAAGAGACCTTCGGGAGTGTCTTCAAAAAAGACTTGCAAGCCTACCGAGACGAATTGCTCATAACAACCAAGGCTGGTTTTTATATGTGGCAAGGCCCTTATGGCGAATGGGGTTCTAAAAAATACTTGGTTTCGAGCTTAGACCAAAGTCTCAAACGCATGGGGCTTGACTACGTTGATATTTTCTACCACCACCGCCCCGACCCCGACACGCCACTCGAAGAAACAATGGCCGCTCTTGACCTAATTGTGCGTCAAGGCAAAGCTCTTTACGTAGGAATCTCAAATTACAGTGCATCCGAAACCGAAAAGGCCGTAAAATTGTTAAAAGAATTAGGTACGCCATGCTTGGTGCATCAAGCCAAATATTCGATGTTTGAGCGTTGGGTAGAAGGTGGTTTGTTGGATGTCTTAGAACAAAACGGAGCTGGCTGCGTGGCGTTTTCGCCATTGGCACAAGGAATGTTGTCGGATAAATACTTGAACGGAATACCTGCCGATTCGAGAGCCGCTTCGGGACGTGGAAATGGTGCATTGGAAGGCGAAAGAATCACGCAAGAAAAAATCAATCAGATTGTAAAATTGAATGATTTGGCAAAATCTCGTGGACAAAATCTGGCACAGATGGCTCTCTCTTGGATTCTGAAAGACCCACGAATCACATCGGTAATTTTGGGAGTTAGCAAACCCGTGCAACTTACCGACTCTTTGAAGTGTCTTGATAACACAAAATTCAGCGAAGAAGAATTACAAACAATAAATCAGATTTTGGGTTAGTTAATAATATAGGATTTATCGAATATTCCGAATTATTCAGATAAAATTATGCCTAAGAAATAATCGGGAAATTCAAATAATTCGGAACATTCAACATTTAACCTCCAAGAACAAACTATTTGAAAATGAAAAAAACAGCCTTATTATCATTAGCAATTAGCTCGATTGTGTATGCTTCATGTGGGCAAACGACTCCAGCCGAAACCATAACTGCAAATGCAAGTGGCTCACTACCATCTGTCGAAACAAAAGCACCTAATTCGCCCGAGTATAAACCAGCTTTTGCGGGCCAGACCAGAGTGGCGGGTGTAAAAACCAAAACTCCTTATGAGTTCAAAGTATTGACCGAAGGGCTGTCGTTTCCGTGGGGCGTTAAGTATATGCCAGATGGTAGGCTTATCATAACCGAAAAAGAGGCCGGAACTCTGCGTATCGTAAAACAAAATGGAGAATTGAGTAAACCCATTACCGGACTCCCTGCCGTAAATTCTAAAGGACAAGGTGGCTTGCTCGGAATCACGCTCGACCCAAATTTCGAGCAAAACCGTATGATTTATTGGGCTTTTTCGGAAGAAGTGAGCGGAGGAACACACACTTCGGTAGCAAAAGGAAAGCTCTCGGCTGATGAATCAAAAATCGAAGGTGCAACCGTAATTTATCGTGCTACTCCAGCATACAGAGGAAACCTTCACTATGGTGGCCGTGTGATTTTTGATAAAGACGGAAATCTTTTTGTGAGTACTGGCGAACGCTCAGACCTTGCTACTCGTCCGCAGGCTCAATCGCTGAATTCGGGACTTGGAAAAATCATGCGTATCACTACCGATGGTAAGCCAGTTGCTGGTAATCCGTTTATGGGACAAGCTGGTGCAAGACCTGAACTTTATTCTTACGGACACCGTAACGTACAGGGTTTGACCTTTAACCCTGTAAACGGTGAACTTTTCTCGAATGAGTTTGGTCCAAGAGGTGGCGACGAAATCAACCATGTGCGTCCGGGCAAAAACTACGGTTGGCCAACAATCACTTACGGGATTGAGTATAGCGGTAAGAAAATCGGCGAAGTGATTCAGCAGAAGGAAGGGATGGAGCAACCAACGTATTACTGGGACCCATCGGTATCGCCAAGTGGTATGACTTTTTATAGCGGCGATGCGATTCCAGAATGGAAAAACAACCTTTTTGTGGGCTGTTTGAGCGGAATGCACATTGCTCGCTTGGTGATAGAAAACAACAAAGTAGTAGGCGAAGAACGCTTACTTTCGGAAGAATATCAGCGTTTTCGTGATGTAACCCAAGGCAAAGATGGTGCAATTTATGCCGTTAC
>JALOLV010000156.1 GCA_025455785.1 Spirosomataceae bacterium
TATGCTCATTTTTCCGATTCAAGAAAAGCACGTTCACGGGAGCAGCATCGTAAATCTACCCAATGGCGATATGCTGGCGGTTTGGTTTGAAGGCAGCGGTGAACGCACCGCCGATGATGTGAAGATTATGGGTGCAAGACTCGAAAAAGGTAAAACCGCTTGGAGCAAACCATTTTTGATGGCCGATACGCCAAATATCCCTGATTGTAACCCAGTTTTGTTTCTAAACAATGAAAAAAAACTCTTTTTGATTTGGATTGCGGTACAAGCCAATAAATGGGAGCAATCAATTCTACGATTCCGAACCTCGACCGATTATTTGAAAAGTGGCTCACCGATTTGGAGTTGGCAAGATAATATTTTACTAAAACCCAACGACGATTTTGCTAAAGAAGTTGCTCGAAAATTCAAAGAATTGCCAGAAAACACATCAGGTTGGGCTGGCTATGCACCTAAATACGATGAAATGATAATTTCGGCAAGTGGAGATGCCGTCAAGCGTAGCATTGGCTGGATGACCCGCATCAAACCTTTGGTCGAAGGTAATCGAATTATCTTACCGCTTTATTCGGATGGGTATAATTTTTCACTCACGGGCATTTCGGAAGACAACGGCAATACTTGGCGACCGAGTTTACCAATCGTAGGTCGTGGACCGATTCAGCCTGCGATTGTCCGTAAGAAAAACGGAAATTTGATTGCCTACATGCGTGATAGTGGCGATGAACCAAGCCGAGTACACATGAGTGAATCGAAAGATAATGGAGAAAGCTGGTCGGCTACTCAAAAAACTGAGATTCCGAATACCGCAAGTGTTGAATTATTGGTTTTGAAAGACGGCAAATGGGCATTTGTGGGTAACGATATTTCCGATGGGCGTTATCAGTTAGCTTTGTATTTATCGGATGATGAAGGTAAAACTTGGAAATGGAAAACTTATCTCGAAAAGGTCGAACCCAATAAAGGTAGTTTTTCGTATCCATGCCTCATCCAAACTGCTGATGGATTGTTACACATCAGCTATTCTTATCATCTCGAAAAAGAAAAAAAATATGAAAACCATTCCATCATTTCATAATCTTGAAAACCACGGAGTAAACCGAGGCACACACGTAGTTACACAGAAAATGAAAAAAAACTTTGTGATACTCGGTGTTTATAAAACTCGGTGTAACTCTGTGTTTACAAAAAACTTTCGATTTCAGCTCTGTTTTTGCTTAATATTACTTTTTTCCTTCCCAATTATTGCTCAAAATAAGCGTCCGATTCACATTGATAAACCCTTTATTCAGGATTTTAGTGTAAAATATTACTTACCAAAAGATTCAAAAGTTCAGCTCAAAAGCGTTTTTTCGGATAGAAATGGAGTGATAAGAATTTTTAGTTCGGATGGACTTTTACAGCCTCATAATGGTAAATTTCTCTATGCTGGCGAACTCGTTGCTGATAAAACCTACCGAACAATTGCCCACAAAAAACTCTTGGCTCTTAATACCTACGAAAACCAATTTGTGATGCTCGACAACAGGACGGTTTTCTCGAATGCTTGGGCAGGAAAACTATTATCGAATCACGAAGTGCCTGATGCCAAGCACTTTGTAGGTGGCCGAGATTTCAGTTTTATGGTGGCGAATGAATCGGCGTTGAAATTTGTAAAAGACTCAAAATGAAATTTGTAAAAGACTCAAAAACACTTTGGGAAGACAAAATTTCTACTGGAAAAATCGTACAAATTCGTTACCACAAATCCGAAAAATCATTTTGGATTCTCACAACCGAGGCTCTTTACAGTTTTTCGCCTTCTACTAATTCATTCCAAAAACAATTATCCGGAAAGGACTTTACGGCTTTCGATTTTTTCAATCAGAAAATCATCATCGGAACTGCCAATGGTTACACAGAGTTCGATTTAGAATCAAAAAAACAGATTGGTGAAACACACACAAAACTGCCGCATACCGAACTCACAACTGTCGAAACGATTGGCGAGAAGGTTTGGTTTGGAAACGATTGGCGAGAAGGTTTGGTTTGGAAGTAAAAACGGGGCTTTTGCCTTACGAAAAGATGGAAAATTTGATTATTACAACGGCGAACGCTGGCTACCGAGCAACGACGTAAAGCATATTTCGGCAGGAAGCAATAACTCGGTTTTGATATTGACCGATGCAGGTTTGGCTCAAATCAATTTCAAACCGATGACCTTACACGAAAAAGCCATATTTTTTGAAGAGCAAGTGCGTTTGAGGCATATTCGCAATGGTTTCAATGCGACATTGAGCGGAATGGAAAAGGGAGATTTATCAACTGGATATTTGTCAGATTCTGACAATGACGGACTCTGGACCTCAATGTATTTGGGTGCTGAGGTTTTCAGATATGCAGTTACGAAAGATAAAAATGCCTTAGAAAACTGTCGAGAATCGCTTGATGCTATGGAAAGACTATTTAGCATCAATCCTGTAGCTGGTTTTCCAGCTCGGTCTTTTGAACGAAGAGGGTATATTGATAAATTAGCCGACCCCGAACGCTGGCAGCACTCGCCCGAAACCGAATGGGATTGGAAAGCCACTACCAGCGACGAACCAAGCCTCAAAAAACGAGCCATTGTGCTTATTGATACGCTGATGTCGCACATCGTAAAAAATAATTGGTACTTGATAGATTATGACGGAAAACCCACTACTTGGGGGCGTTGGAACCCTGAATATGTCAATTCGTTTCCGACTAATGTAGGCGATAGAAAACTGAATTCGTCAAATATTATTGCCATGCTACAAACGGCTTATTATTTCACAAAAAAGCCGATTTATAAAGAAAAAGCATTTGAATTAATGCAAAAGCATGGCTATTTTACCAACTTGATGCGACCCATGAAAGCGATTGGCTACGCACCCGAAGATGCCGACGAACACAGCAAAAAGTTATCGGATGCGTGGAATCATTCGGATGATGAAATGTACTTTCTGGGATATTGGGGGCTGTATCGCTACGCATTTAATGATACGCTAAAAAATCATTTCAAACGAACCATTATTGACCATTGGCAAGCCGAAAGACCCGAAAAAGAAGGTTTATGGAATATTTTTACGGCATTGACTAAAACGCCGAATTTCGATTTGAAAGAAGCCGTTTGGTATTTGCAGGAGCATCCCCTCGATATGATTGATTGGGTGATTGAAAACAGCCACCGAAAAGACATCGAAATACTTGAAACCAATTTCAGAACCCAAACTATTAAAGAAGTGTTACCGCCCGACGAGCGACCGATTCAGAGACATAATGCCAATATGTTTAATCTCGACCGTAAAAATGGAAACGGGACATCCGAACACAGTGCAGGTGATATTTGGTTATTACCCTATTGGCTGGGGCGGTATTTGGGAGTGATTAGCGGGCCGATTAAATAAAAAATCCTTCCAATCAATCGGAAGGATTTAGTGGAGAAGATGGGACTCGAACCCACGACCCCTTGCATGCCATGCAAGTGCTCTAGCCAACTGAGCTACATCCCCATTTTTTTCTGATGCAAAATTGATATTTTTTCTAATAATTTCAAACTTTATGTTATTATTTTAAATTACCAACCCGGAATCATAAAATTCATCCCAGTTACAGCCGATTGAAATTTGCCCGAATAATACGGAATCGCTACGTAAGGTTCAAGAACGAAATATCCCATCACGTTTACTCGCAGGCTCAGACCCGTCATGATTCGTGGCTCTACTTTAAGAGTAATCGGGTCTCTACCAATGGTTTGGTATTCTTGATTTTCGCCAATTTTATTATCCGATGACCAAACCATTCCGGCATCGAAAAAGAAATTCAAATCGCTCGGAGCGTAATTAAAGTCTATTAAAGCCAATTTTTTTGGACCAGTAAATGGCAATCTAACCTCAAAATTGCCAACCAAAAGTTGTTCGCCTTGCAATGCCTCTTGCGTAATTAGGTTGAGCGACTGCTGCTTGAGCATGGCACGTCCAAAAAAGCCGTGCATATACCACGGGAAACCCAAGTAAAGTGGATTGATTTGGTTGATGAAATTTAGATTGGTTGGGTTTAGCCTACCATTATAAAGCACTCGGCCTGCCAGTGTAAATGGCTTCATGTAATGGTACTTACGGACATCTACCAATATATTTGTATAGCTCGTTGTGCCAAAATATCTACCTGCTTCAAATCTATAACGGTATCCACGTAGTGGAGCAACCGTACCAAAAACGGTGTTATCGCCTACGTAGGCTAAGTATATTTGTCGGAGGTTGAAAGCATTGAAACCCTGTGATTGTAGATACTCTTTTGATAACCTTTTTGGGCGGTCTTGATACAAGAAATAACTTCTCCGGGTATCTGGGTCGTATCCCGAATAGTCTGCGTATTCTTCTCCCGAAAACCCATACCAATTGCCATCAATACCCGCTTCGAGTCTTCGACTTGAGCTTAAAGGCAAAAAAGCAAAAGCACCTATTTGGTTGATAGCCAGACGATTAATTAGGTATTTGTCTTGAATCAATGAATCTCCCGGAATCACACCAAGAGAATTTTTAGTTTCGCTATCGGTAACAAATTGACTTTTGAAAAAGCTGATTGTATTGGTTGTACTATCTCGGTACCCACCTTGAAAACGAAAAGGAATTCTCGAAATACTCAATCCCCACTGCAAGGGTCGTTTTTGATTCATGTAAAAAAACTGACCACCAAAATCTTGGATTTGCCCATTCATTGCAACTGTACCAGCCAATTGATTATTGCCGAGCATATCACTAAACAAACCGGTGATTCCGCCACCAATACCCGTACCGAAGCGTCCTGTAGCCACACCAAGCCCCGAATTTGCCAAATAATCTAATTTGAATTTTGGCTTATAAGCTAAAGATTTGATTGATTTTTCGGGTACACGAGCAACCAAATTCTGAATTGCTAAATTTTTATTGACAATATTACGACCCGACTGCCACTCGATAGGGGCGAGGGTTCCGGCAATCTTATCTACTTTGTTATCTACAAGGTTAGACTTAAAATCGATTCTCGAAGCCGAAAAAAGACTGTATTTACCTTCTTGAAAGTAAGTGTACACAATCTGGCCAGTGCGTTGCGAAATCGTAATGGCTGGCGAATAAAGGGTTATACCACTTATACCAGTGAAATAGTTGGTGAGTTGTTCGAGTTGTTTTGACTCAATGTTGTAGCTGTATAAATTTCTGAAGCCGTCTCTATCCGATAAAAAGTAGATTTCGTTTCCATCGGGCGATACAACCGGATTTAGGTTATCGGCACCCGCAAAAAATGAGAAATTTTCGAGCTGTTTGGTCTCAATATTCAATCTTGAAATCGAAAAATTGGCTTTTTCTAATCTCGAAGTCAGTTGACTTCGGTCCGAAACAAAATAAATCCACCTTCCATCGGGCGACCACGACGGCTGAATATCCGAGTAGTCATCGGTAGTCAGATTTCTGACTGCTTCACTTTTTAAATCAAAAAGATACAAGTCGCTGCTTCCATCCATTAATCCCGAAACCACGATTTCATCGCCATTTGGCGACCAAGCAGGGTTTGTAAACGAATCTACTCCTTTTAACTCGTAGGTGCGTTTGCTATCACGAGCCAAATCAAGAACAACTAATTTATTTTTACCTTTAATCTGCACAACAACCGCAAATTTCCGACTATCGGGCGACCACGTTCCTGCGGTTTCGAGAAAACTGTACGAATCTACGTGTCCTCCAAATGCTTCGCTCGCAATTTTGTTTACAATTTTGCCTGTACGTGCATCGGCAATAAAAATATCAATCGAAATGATGTTTTTTGAAGAAATATACGCCAAATAATTACCATCGGGGCTGAGTGCAGGTGAGATATTCATTTCGCCCATGGTTTTTGACGAAGCTAATTCTTTGCCGACAGCTTGGGTGGTTGTACCTTGTCGTAATGGCGAATAGGCATCAATCAATGCCTTTTTCCATTTTATCGAAAATCGCTCGGTATCCATTTTGAGATTTCGAGCAAAGGCCACTTCTACGCCATACAAAGCGGTTTCTTTAAACAAAGGACGGATGATGTCGTCGCCGTAGGTGGCGGCAATAAAAGACCAAAATGCTTGCCCCCAACGATACGGAAAATACTTGTATTGTTTGGTAATTAGGTCTCGAACCGTCGGAATATCATTACTCAAAACAGCATCACGCATCCACATGGCAGTGTGAGAATCTTGCCGACCGAGCGACATATATTCTGCCAAACCCTCAACCATAAAAAGCGGTAAATTCTGAATATTGGCCAATGATGACGAATCGCCGACTTGCATCAGTTGGTACTGAAATGCGTGAACTAACTCATGCCCCAAAACGTGGTCGGTTTGGCGTTGCGAATACATCATTGGCATCACCACACGGTTTTTGAACCCTTCGGTTACGCCACCTGTTCCTTCTCCGATTTGTCCACCAATAGCCGTTGTTTCTTGAAAATCAGGGTGGTTTTTATAGATAATCAGCGGATTAGGCTTTATAAATGAAAGTTTAAAGACATCTTGATGGATTTTGTACCAATGCTCGCTATTTATCAGGAGTTTGTTAGGGGTTTCTTTGTTATCGAAGTAGTGATATAATTCATAATGAGGACTTTGTAAAACTTTGAAACCGAAAGTTTTATAGCGAGGTTTATTCTGTCCAAAATATTGTGCTTGACCAAATCCTAAAAAACTGATTATTAAGAAATTAATCAATAATATTAATCTACACGTCATAACAATTTTAAGAGCTTTTTTTACCGTTGGCTTCTCGAAAGTCGGGGTTGTCTGGGATTTTATTCTGATATTAGTAACGAATTAAAAGCTAAAATAGCTTAAATAATCCCAAAAATTCTTGCTATTTATCACATTTTTATTTGTTTAATCCTAATTTTAGACAAAATGAAGAAAATATTTAAAAATATTTGGAAATATATCATTTTATATTTGTAGCTTGCAGCTCAAAATTTTTATTTACAATTTATTTTTTATTTTAATGCAAACAGGTACAGTAAAATTCTTTAATGAATCAAAAGGTTTTGGTTTCATTACAGATGACAACTCAGGTCAAGAAATCTTCGTTCACATCACTGGTTTAAACGGAGTTAGAATCTCTGAAAATGACCGTGTTGAATACAACGTTATTGACGGTCGTAAGGGTTTGAACGCAGTTGATGTTAAGAAAATATAATATTTTTAAAGCATCTCTGAAAAGCCTCATTTGCCCAAAGCTTTGAGGCTTTTTTTATGCCCAAAATTCCTCAAATTCGATTGACAACTGTCAATTTATGAGAATTATACCTACATAAATGATAGGTTTTTTGGGTGAGGTCAGGCGATAGTCAAATCAAAATACGGACAAACTTAGTTTCGTACGTAAAAGATATAATCGGTTATGGGCAAATTCTCGACTTGCGGCTTGATTAAGCTCACAATTTGTCCACGATGGTACGAAGCGTGTAGTGTTAAATGTGTAAAAATCTGACTTATTGTATTAATAAAAGCATTGCCTTTTGAGTTGGTGTAATGTATCAACTGTTCAAAATCTTCATTTTCGATTAATTTCAAGATTTCTACATAATTTATTTCGAGTAATTCGAGCATGATTTCGGTGCTAAATTCTTCCCATGGAGTTACTTGAGTTTGTTTTCCAGTGATTCGGTCGAGCCAGATTCTTTGTGCCGCAATGATATGCGAAAAAAGTTGCATGACCCGTTGCGGAGGGTTAGGTAAAGCGATGAAAGATTCAAGAACCTTGAGATTGGCCCAATGTTCGTGTTCAAATAGGCTTTTGTAATAGTTTTTCATCCAACTTTTTTGGTGATTTTATTAATCGAAAATACTTATATTTGGCAAATCTATTTATAAAACCACAAATAATATAATGAATTGCTTGAAAATCATTTGCTTGATACTGCTGACATTATTCAATCTTACACCAACTTTTGCTAATGCAAAACCACCCGTTTGGGGATTTTATGCTCACCAAAAAATCAACAGGCTGGCTGTGTTTACATTACCGCCTGAAATGATAGGCTTCTACAAAAAACACATTGATTATATTGCCGAAAATGCCGTAAATCCTGACAAACGCCGTTATGCAGTAAAAGACGAAGCTCCAAAACACTACATCGACCTTGATATGTATGGTGATAGTGCCGTTTACAAATTGCCAAGAAGCTGGAAAGAAGCCGTAGAAAAATATACCGAAGATACGCTCATGATGCACGGAATTGTACCGTGGCATATCCAATTCATGAAGTTTCAGCTTACCGAAGCATTCAAAAAAGGTGATGCTAAACAAATTTTGAGGCTTTCGGCCGATATGGGACATTATATCGCTGATGCAAACGTACCTCTACATACGACTAAAAATTACAACGGTCAATTGACCAATCAAGTCGGGATTCATGCTTTTTGGGAATCTCGCCTACCTGAATTATTTGCCGACAACTACGATTTTTTTGTAGGCCAAGCTCAATATATCAAAAGTCCGCAAAAAGAGGCGTGGCGTATGGTCTCGGATGCTAATATTGCATTAGATTCGGTTTTGAGGTTTGAAAAAGAACTTACATTGAAAGTTGACGAAGATAAAAAATACGGATTTGAAGAACGTGCAGGGTTGACCGTTAGGGTTTATTCTAAAGATTTTTCGACTCGCTACCACGAAATGCTCAAAGACCAAGTGGAGCGACAAATGCGGAACTCTATTAGAAGTGTGGGAAGTTTCTGGATGACTTGTTGGGTAGATGCTGGTCAGCCCGATTTGTCGAAACTACTCGACTATCAGACTGCTCAAGCCGATAAAGAATCCGAGATTCAAGAAAAACAATCTTGGATTCAACGTCTTTTTAAGGTGAGAGAAGAAGGCGATAATTAGATTTTGTAAATAAAAAAAGAGCTAAGTACATGAGATTAAGTTAAGTTTATGGGTCTCCAATCTGGACTATCACTCTCGGATTGGAGATTTTTTTATGAGAAAAATACAAGGATGCTCAATCTGTCGATGAATCTATCATTTAGGTAGATGTAATCTTATTTATTGCATTTTACTTCAATTTTAAGTCAAATTTTGCCTTAATCATCTATTTTTAGTAGTTTATCTTCGTAGTTTTTGGGTTTATCTATTCTGTAAATTTATTAGAAAAATACTATCTAAATTTGAATCAACAAACCAAAGAAAATAATTATTAACACTAAATTTTTAGAATTATGAAGAAGTTATTAATCATCGCAGCACTTTTTACATTATCATTGAATGTAAGCAATGCAACTACAATCGGGAAGGCATCGACCAACGAAACAATAGAATCAAAAATCACAGTTAAAGAAATTGGTAACCTTCGTTTTAAGTTAGATTTTAATAATCTGACGAGCAAAAAAGCCTCAATCGAAATAACGGATACCAAGGGTGCGATTTATTACAAAGGTTATAGCGATACCGATAAGGCATTTGTCTTGAATCTTGCCAACTTGAGCGATGGCAGTTACACAATTACAGTGGGTGCTGGTGGCGAGAAACTTAGCTATGAATTTGAGATTCAGAGCAAAGTGAGCCGTGTAGCGGTTTCAAAAGAGTAGAAACAACAGAGTAGTTTTTTCATAAATTAAAGGTTAAGTTAGGTCTCCGATTTGGTCATAAGATACCGAATCGGAGATTTTTTATGCAATTAGACCCCAGCCTTTACAAAGGGTAATTTTGTAACAACTGCTTTGAGTAGTTTATCACGTACTTTTACAAAAACTTCGGTGCCTACTTTGCTATGTGCCGTCGGAACATAGCCCAATGCAATACCTTTTTGCAAGGTCGGCGACATCGTACCAGAAGTTACTTCTCCGAGTTTATTGCCATCGGCATCGCAGATTTCGTAATGACTGCGAGGAATCCCACGGTCAATCATTTCGAT
>JALOLV010000157.1 GCA_025455785.1 Spirosomataceae bacterium
CCGCTTCCGAGACCGAACCCAATGTTCCATCCCCACGGACGGGCATAATTGAATCCGAAATTTGAAAGGAATGGGTTGTTCCAACCAGTTGGTTGGCTCCACGCGAAGTCATTCCAACCGGCGTTGTATCCATCATCAAATCCATCATAATAGCCCGGTCTTGAAGTGTAGGTACGTTTTACTTTACGTGTATTAAGATAATCTTCGTCGTAGTATTGGTCTGTACCTTCAACATTACTTTGATTCGTCGAGTAATCCTGACGAGGTTCGTAACGTTCGTTTTCTAAATAGTTAGGATTTTGGTAAGGGTCAGAAGTTCGAGTATTTGCATAAGTTACAACAGGGGCGTCGGCTGACGAACCGTAGAGGTCATCGTACTCGCCTTTAGTTGTAACTTGTTTTTTACTACAACCCCAAATACCCATCATGGCAACCACCGAGAGATATTTGAAAGATTTTAAAGTATTCATTTTATTAAAAATTTACTGTGGTCTAAATATTGAACTATCTAATTTATAGATGCATTATAGTAAGAAATGGTTGTATATTTTTTGATTTTTTTTGTTTACCACTTCCAAAGGCACGCCGAAATGAATTTTTGATTCTGAATATTCAGACTAAATCATAATCAATTAGTTACAAACTTAACATAAAAACTTATCTTTGCAAGGTAATTACGATGAATTTGACTTGAATCTTCTGAATAACGATAATTCGGTCTCACTATCATTAGAACAATTAAATCTAAGAATATTATACTGTAAAATCATACTTAACAATAGATTAACAAATTTTATGAGTAAGGGATTGCCTAAGCGTAGCGAAAATTATTCGGAGTGGTACAACGAATTGGTAAAACGTGCTGATTTGGCCGAAAACTCGGCTGTTAGAGGATGTATGGTCATTAAGCCCTACGGGTACTCTATTTGGGAAAAAATGCAGCGAGCATTGGACGACATGTTTAAAGAAACGGGTCATACTAACGCCTATTTTCCGTTGTTTGTACCCAAAAGTTTGTTTGAAGCCGAAGAAACCAATGCAGAAGGTTTTGCAAAAGAATGTGCCGTTGTAACACATTATCGCTTGAAGGCCGACCCCAACAACAAAGGAAAGCTGATTGCCGACCCCGATTCTAAATTAGAAGAGGAATTAATCGTACGTCCGACGAGTGAAGCAATCATCTGGAATACCTATAAAAACTGGATTCAATCGTATCGTAACTTACCGATTTTGATAAATCAATGGGCGAATGTAGTGCGTTGGGAAATGCGTACAAGATTGTTTTTGCGTACTGCCGAGTTTTTGTGGCAAGAAGGACATACCGCACACTCAACCGCCGATGAAGCCATTGCCGAGACAAAACAAATGTTGGATGTTTATGCTCGATTTGCTGAAGAATGGATGGGGGTTCCGGTTGTAAAAGGCACAAAAACACCCAATGAGCGTTTTGCAGGTGCCGAAGATACAATGTGTATCGAAGCAATGATGCAAGATGGAAAAGCCCTTCAAGCAGGTACTTCTCACTTTTTGGGGCAGAACTTTGCAAAGGCATTTGATGTGAAATTTCAATCGAAAGAGGGTACTTTGGAGTACGTTTGGGGTACTTCTTGGGGGGTTTCTACTCGTTTGATGGGTGCATTAATCATGGCTCACTCCGATGATAATGGTTTGGTTTTACCTCCAAAATTGGCCCCTCTTCACGTTGCAATTGTTCCGATTTATAAAGGGGAAGACCAATTAGAGCAGATTCGTGAAAAATTAAAACCATTGATGACTGGTTTGAAAAGTAAAGGAATTACCGTTAAGTTCGATGACGATGACCAAACTCGCCCGGGTTTTAAATTTGCCGAATATGAACTAAAAGGCGTGCCTGTGCGTATTGCTATGGGCATGCGTGATTTTGATAATGGGACTATTGAAGTGGCTCGTCGTGATACGATGGAGAAACAGACGGTTGAACTTAACGCACAAACTGATGAATTCATAAAATCACTTTTGGATGATATTCAAACAAATATTTACCAAAAAGCATTAGATTTTCGTAAACAGAATACATTTATTGTTGATACTTGGGAAGACTTCAAAAAGCAAATTGAGTTGGGTGGTTTCTTGATGTGCCATTGGGACGGGACTTCTGAAACCGAAGAAAAGATTAAAGAAGAGACAAAAGCAACGATTCGTTGTATTCCGTTGGATGCCGTCGAAGAAGAAGGTACATGTGTTTATTCGGGGAAGCCATCAAAGAAGAGAGTAGTTTTTGCAAGAGCATATTAAGTTTTGGTCTCGTATTTTAATTTTGTAAAGCTAAACAAGCCAAATCGGTGGGGCAAATTGTAAAAAAATCGACTGAAAAAAAGAAATCTAAGATTCAACTTCGATACGAAAGTCTGTTGAAAAATATCGAATCCGAAAAAGTAAGGATGCAGAATCTCGAAGAAGGAATGCGAATTGCTTTTCCTCGAATTCAAACCGAGATTCGACCATTAATCAATGAGCGTCAGAGTGCTTTTAGAAAAAGAATTTTACGATTAGATGCTGTTGCCGATGAAATTGGCGTTGGAAAATTTAATCGTGAATGGTTTGACCAATATATGTCGGATGAGATTTTTGAGCTACTTTCAGATTATGAATTTAAGGACGAAGAATTGAAGACACTCTATCAGAAGTATTCGGGCGAAGTAATTGATAAAAATATTATAAAAAATCAATATACCGAGATTGCAGAGATGTTTAGAGAGCAAATAGGTATTGAAATTGACCCAGAAGAACTCGCCGAAAAAGGAATTGAGGAATACTTTAAAGATAATGCCGAGACGCTTCGCCAGCAAGCTGAAGAATATAACGAAAAATTAACAGAAGAAGAGAGGCTCAGGCAAGAGATAGCAGATAAGAAAAAAACTGCTAAACAGCTAAATGCTGAAGCCAAAAGAGCAGAAGAAGAAAAGCTTCTTGAACAAGACGCAAAAAGTATTTATATGCGACTTATTAAGAAGTATCATCCTGACTTAGAGCAAAATGAAGAGTTGAAACAAGAGAAAACATTAATTGTACAGTCTGTAACTAAGGCTTATCAAGAGAATGATTTTTTGGGACTACTAAAACTCCAAGTAGAACTTCTCGAAGAGGGCGAAACCGATGCCTCAAGCCTTGCAGAAGATATGCTGGCTCGTTATAATAAGATACTCCAAAAGCAGCTAAATGAAATACAAACACAGATTATGCAAATAAAAATGAGCAGCGATGATTTAATGGAGAACTTCTTCGACTCAAATATGAAATTTAATGAGAAAAAATTTAAAAAATATAAAAAAGAGATTCAAGACGATATAATTAATATTGAAGATGAATTGAGAGATTCTTATAAAAGAACAAAAGGTTGGTTTAAAGAATGGATGAAAATTATAAAAGATAGTGTTCAAGAATCTATCTTTATGAATGTATTTTCGAGTATGTTTAAATAAATTTTTAATAATAAAACAAACAAATCTGTGAGTCAGATAGCAAAATCAGGAGATACAGTCTCAGTACATTATACAGGTAAATTGACTGATGGGTCAATTTTTGATAGTTCGGCAGGGCGTGAGCCTTTAGAATTTGAAGCCGGAAGCGGCATGGTTATTCCGGGGTTTGATAACGGTGTAATCGGAATGCAAGTAGGAGAGAAGAAAACTGTCCATATTCCGGTAGATGAGGCTTATGGTCCATCGAATCCAGATATGATTTTTACGGTAAATCGCCTTGAAATTCCTGAGAATATACCTTTAGAAGTTGGCGGAACATTGAATATGCACAATGGACAGCAGGTTATTCCGGTAGTGGTTAAAAGCGTAACTGCAACCCAAGTTGAGCTCGATGCCAATCATTCACTGGCAGGAAAAGATTTAATTTTTGATATCGAACTCGTAGCTATTGAAGGCTCTGAAGGCGGACTCGTAGTTGATTATTCAGAAATCAGCCCTAATTAATAATGGATTGTTGATTACACTGATTGAATCGTTGATTACATTGATTTTTTATTGATTTTAAAACTGATTACCAATAATCAGCGAAATCATCAATTTAATCAATGTAATCAACGATTAAAGTTCGGTAGTTGGCTCATCCTCAGGATAAGGTAAATACACAAATCCTGCGAAATCTCCCTCAATTACAAATAAACAACAATATTCTTCGGCATTTTTGTAATTTTCTTTGAATAACTCTACTGATTCTAAACCAACCAGTTCTCGCTGAACAAACTCTTCGAGTAGAGAAGCTTTATAATGAAATTCGGTTTGAAAATCACTTTTTTGGAATAATACCTGCCCCAATTCTACTTCTTGTTTAGTGACAACAAATACTGGGTTTGTCGAAAACCCATGTTTCCGAATCTGATAAGATGCTTCTTTTAGGTGGTCGCAGACCTTTACAAAATCTTCCGAAACCCTTCCTAAAAGTTCCTTATTGACTTCGGGCGAGTTTGCATCATCCATCAAGGTGTTTTCGTTGCTATGATTTATCATATTTTTAATTCGTTGATTAAAATTATAGTTATTCTGTAAACTTAAAAAAGGCTTTTACCTTTCGATAAAAGCCTTTTGATATGAAAATCCGAGTACGGATTAATTTCCTTTCAAAACTTTTTCTACTAACTCGGCGGCATCTTTCAAGATTACGGCTGAATAAACCTTCAAGCCAGACTCATTGATGATTTGAGCTCCTAATTCGGCGTTTGTTCCTTGTAAACGAACTACAATTGGTACTGGAATATCACCGATTGCTTTGTAAGCCTCAACAACACCCGTTGCAACTCTATCGCAACGGACGATTCCACCAAAAATATTGATAAAGATGGCTTTTACATTTGGGTCTTTTAAGATAATACGGAAACCTGCCTCAACAGTTTTTGCATTGGCTCCACCGCCTACGTCAAGGAAGTTTGCTGGCTCACCACCCGAAAGTTTGATGATGTCCATCGTTGCCATCGCTAAACCAGCACCATTTACCATACAACCTACGTTTCCATCAAGCTTTACGTAGTTTAGGTCGTTGTCTGATGCTTCGACCTCCAATGGGTCTTCTTCTTCTTTATCTCGAAGAACTGCCAAGTCTGGGTGTCGATAAAGAGCATTATCATCTAAATTAACTTTGGCATCTACTGCAAGTATCTTATTATCAGAGGTTTTAAGGACTGGGTTGATTTCAAACATCGAAGAATCAGACTCTAAATAAGCCTTGTAAAGCGAACTTACGAACTTCACCATTTCCTTGTTTGCTTCGCCAGCCAAACCTAATTTATCAGCGATTTTACGAGCTTGGAATGCCTGCAAACCTACACGTGGGTCAATCCATTCTTTTACGATTTTTTCAGGAGAATGCTCTGCTACTTCTTCAATGTCCATACCGCCTTCGGTACTGGCCATGATTACGTTGCAAGCTCTGGTTCTGTCCAAAAGGATTGACATGTAGTATTCTTTTGGCTCGCTATCTCCCGGATAGTAGGCATCTTCGGCAATCAAAACCTTATTAACTTTTTTACCCTCGGCACCAGTTTGGATTGTTACGAGAGTATTGCCAAGAAGATTGGTTGCGATGGTCTGTACATCATCTGCCGACTTTGCCAATTGCACTCCACGTTGTTCGGTACCAACGATTTTGCCTTTACCACGACCACCAGCATGAATCTGAGATTTTACAACCGCAAATTTAGAGTTTGTCATTTCTGCAATTTGCTTGTAAGCCTCAACTGCTTGTTCTGGGGTTTCAGCAACGATACCACGCTGGATACGCACACCGTATTTGCTCAATATTTCTTTACCTTGGTATTCGTGAATATTCATTTGAAATGGGCAAGTTTTTAAAAGAAAACCATTGAATTAATAATTGACCGCTAAATTACTCAAAAATCGCATGTAAGGTAGAATATTTTTGGTAAATATTTATAGAAACTTCCTATCGTGTTTTGATTTGTGGTTTGATATATTCAGATGTATTGTAATTTTGGAAATTAAATTAGCATTAACATAATCATCATTTATCGATTTAGTCAATCAGAATTAACCATGAAATTTAAGATTGTCTTCTGTATATTTTTCGTTACCCAATTTTCTTTTGCTCAATCCAAAACTGATTTCAAACGAACTTGGATATTTATGGTAGGGGTACTCGAATGGGCTGATAAAGAAACATTTGCTTCATTTGATAAAGCAGGTAGGGTAGATGCCAAAATTTTTAAGTTTTTTGAGAAGAATGGTGTTCCTGCCGAACAAATGATGTATTTGCAAGATAAACAAGCAACTTCGAAGACCGTAAAAGAAGCATTACAAAAGTTTGTAAAAAAGGCTACCAAAGATGATGTTTTATTCTTTTATTATTGTGGTCATGGATATAAAAACAGTGCAAACAAAGTTTGTTTTGCCAATTTCAGTGGTGAAGATTGGACTGCCAACGAGATTGTAAAGACTGTGAATGACAATTTTGCCGGTACAACTGCTTTTTTTGTGGCAGATTGCTGTAATTCGGGAGGATTGGCCAATGAAGCACGTAAATACCCAAATAAAAATTTTGTAGCCTTAAATTCCGTCGTTCCAACCGATGCTTCAACCGGAAACTGGACATTCTCAAATACACTTTTGTACGCTTTGCAAGGTCAAAATTTTGTTGATTTAAACAATGATAGAAAAATCACATTGGCCGAGTTTGTCAGTTATTATGACAATGAAATGGCAATTGTTGAAGGTCAAAAAGCGGCTTACAACTTGCCAAAATCAATGATTGATTGGGTGCTGACATCAAACGTTGCTCCCAAAAAAAATAACCGAATTGGCGAAAAAGTATTAGCCAACTACGATGGGGTAGATTATTTAGGATTTATCACAGATTTCAAAGAAAACAAGTATAATGTAAGGTTTTATAGCTATATCAATGACGAGACCGAGTGGCTCGAAGCCAGTAGATTAAAAAAGTTTAGTTGCAAAAAAGATTTTACTGTAGGTTCGAGTGTCTTAGTTATGGATGTCGATAAAAAATGGTACCCTGCCAAAGTGACTAAGAAGTTTTCGTGTTTGCATTACGTGCATTATGATGATTATGGAAATGAATATGACGCATGGATACACCCCGATAACATAAAACTGAAAAAATGATTCAATCTCAATATTTGGGAGTTTAATCGCATTTATTGGATTCATCCAATTTAGCAGTTGTATATTTACTACCAAACAAACTAAAACATCTATTAAATGAAAAAACTACTACCCGTAATCCTACTTGGAGTTTTTTCTTCGGGCGTGATAGCTCAAGAAGAAAAAGTCGATTTAGAAATGACCCAAAAAATCCGTCAAGAAGGTTTGAAAAATTCAAAAGTGATGGATATTGCCTTCAACCTCACCGATGCAAATGGTCCACGTCTTCAAGGTTCTCCGGGATTTATGAAAGCTGCAAATTATTCAAAAAACAAATTGGC
>JALOLV010000006.1 GCA_025455785.1 Spirosomataceae bacterium
ACCATAATAATTACCAATATCTCCCCAAACCCAAGTATCAGCAATTGAGTTTTCGGGGAAAATCGTCCCATCTCCAAGCACATATCCATCAATCTTATTAATTCCTAAATGTTTAATTTTTGAAATAACTTCATCAAAAATTGTATTGTAATCAATTCCAACTCTTGAAGAACCAAAAGAAGGGTCGCCCGTACCACGGATGTAAATATTCCCGTGTAGCGTACTATCAATTATTCGACCATCATATTCAAAAAAGGTTTTGTAACGAAACTCTGGTTTCAATACAGAAAGTGCGGTAGCAGTTGAGACCAACTTCAAAACCGAGGCAGAATTGACAGATTTTTCTGAATTTACCAACAATTTGTATTCACCATTGGTTGTTGAACGAATGGTCGCAGACAAAATACCATTTTTTAATTCAGTATCATTCTGCACACTATCGATGAAATTTTTAAGTTTTTGGAGCGGACTGGAAACCTGTAAAATAATAAATAAAAGTAGCTTCATTGGGGTAGTTATGATTTTTGGATGTAACGAATTTACAAAAAATGATTGAAAAGTGTGTATTTCTTGTGTTACTTTGCAAATCAATATTAAGTAAATGTTAAAATATAGTTTCGTTATTTAACTTTTGGTAACGAAAATAAACACTTCAAGTAAAAACGAATGAAATTATCATTTTGGGGAGCAGCAAGGCAGGTATCGGGTAGTATGTTTCTACTTGAATTTAATGATGAATATCGTGTTTTAGTTGACTGCGGAACTGATTTAGAGAAAGAAAATAGCAAAAATACAGAATCTTACGAATACGGAATTTTTCCATTTGACCCAACTCTGATAAACTTAGTCATACTTACACACGCACACATCGACCATTCTGGACAAATCCCAAATTTATACAAAGAAGGCTACGAGGGTCAAGTTTTATGCACCAAGCCAACTATGGATTTGACTGAGATTTTGCTTTATGATGCGGCTTCATTGAATCAGAAGAAATTTAAAGCTATCAATGATAGCAAAAAGCGTTCAAAAAAACGTAAGGGGGTCGATGCACAGACATTATATTTAGACCGTCAAGTTAAAGAATCAGTTGATAATTTTGTAACCATCCCATTCAACCAAAGATTTAAGTTCAAAGATGATGGATATGTAACATTTATTCAAGCTGGTCATCTATTGGGTGCAGCCCATGTTGTGATTGAATGGTATGATGAAGGTGAAAAGAAAAGCATTTGCTTCTCTGGCGATATAGGTCGCAAAGATTATCCATTGCTCATTGACCCACAAAAAGTGCCTCAAGTTGATTATTTGGTAACCGAAACAACTTACGGAAATCGTTTTCATACCAACGAGAATAAACCGATGGAGTTGTTATCTGATATTATAACAAAAACTTGTATTGATATTTCGGGTAGATTGATAATTCCGGCTTTCAGTGTTGGACGTACTCAGGCAATGCTGTATATCTTAAATAAAATCTATTCAGAAAAAGGTATAAAACCAGTCAAAGTCTTCACTGATAGTCCGCTCGCAAAAGCAAGTACAAAGATACACGAAAAATATACACGCCAACTCAATAAGGAGGCTCAAGAATTCTTTGAAGAAAATGAATCATTGTTTGATTTTGAGAATTTAGTATTTTTGGAGTCGAATGAAGCAAGCAAGGCAGTATCCAATCACGCCGAACCATGTATAATCATTTCATCGTCGGGTATGGTACAAGGTGGAAGAATTGAGCATCATATTGAGCAAAATATCAGTAATCCCTACGCTACAATTCTGATGGTAGGGTACGCATCAGAAGGTACATTGGGTTGGAAATTACTCAATGGTGAAAGAACCGAATTAAAAATTAATGGAAAAAACCACCCCGTTCATGCCAATATTCAAAAAATAGATGTTTTTAGTGGTCATGGTGATTTAAATGATTTGATTCGATTTGTAAAGAACCAAGAGCCTCAAAAAACAAAAAAAATATTTTTGGTACATGGCGAATACCAATCTATGGTAGATTTTAAAGAAAAAATACAAACCGAAGGCTTCCAAAATATCGAAATTCCAGCAAAAGGTGAGGCTTTTGAATTGTAAATTTAGGTTTACACCTAACCACAAATACAATTGAGCAATCAAAAAAAATATTGCTCAATAAACCATGCTTATAATAATCAAAAATTGAATGAGAACACTTTTAGACTTTGAAAAACCGATTGCCGAACTCGAAGCCAAGCTCGAAGACATGAAACGCTTAGCTGCTGAAAACAATGTTGATGTCAGCTCGGCAGTCAGAACACTCTCAGACAGTATCGATTCTCTCAAAAAAGAGACCTTTTCTAACCTTACTCGTTGGCAAAGAGTTCAGCTATCAAGACACCCAGACCGTCCATATACATTAGATTATATTGAAAGAATTTGTCAAGAATTTCACGAATTACACGGCGACCGTACAGTCAGAGACGACCCAGCAATCGTAGGCGGATTTGCTAATATTGATGGAAAAACTGTAATGGTAATTGGCCAACAAAAGGGACGTAAAACCAAAGAAAGACAGTATCGCAATTTTGGAATGCCAAATCCAGAAGGGTATCGTAAAGCATTGAGATTAATGAATTTGGCCGAAAAATTCAATAAGCCAATCATTACACTGATTGACACTCCGGGAGCATTTCCGGGTCTTGAAGCCGAAGAAAGAGGTCAGGGCGAGGCTATTGCACGAAATATCCGTGATATGATGACTCTCAAAGTTCCTGTAATTTGTATAATCATCGGTGAAGGTGCATCGGGTGGTGCATTAGGTATTGCAATTGGTGATAAGGTATTAATGCTCGAAAATACTTGGTATTCTGTAATATCCCCAGAATCCTGCTCGTCGATTCTTTGGAGAAGTTGGGATTTTAAAGAGCAAGCTGCCGAAGCATTAAAGCTCACAGCAAATGACATGAAAGGCAATGGTTTGATTGACGGGATTATCGAAGAGCCTCTCGGTGGGGCTCATCTCGATTGGGAGGCGATGTCGTTAATTTTAAAGAAGAGAATACTTAGCGAAATAGAAGAACTTGAAAAGCTTTCTCCTCAAGAGCGAATTGATGGCAGAATCGAAAAATTCTGCTCAATGGGTGTTTTTGAAGAAACTGTATAGTTGATTTCTAAAATTTGAAATTAACTTATTTTAACATCAAAATTAAATATTTAAATAGTGTTGGACGTTAGCAAATTATACTCCAACACTATTTTTTATTGATTTAAGTTCTACTAACCAAAAATGAAATTCAAAGCCGTAGTTTTCGACTTCGGGAATGTTATTATCAATATCGACATTCCACGTACTTACCAAGCATTTGCAGAACTCACCTCCAAACCAGTAAAAAGCATCGAAAAACTAATTACCGACAATCAGTTATTTAAACGATACGAAACCGGTAAATTTACTGATGATGAATTTAGAGAAATTGTCCGTCAGACACTTGGTTTTCCGCTCAGCGACCGAGAAATAGACGATGCGTGGAATGCCCTCCTGCTAAATATTCCACATGAAAGGATTGAATTAATTGGCGAGATTCGAAAAAAATATCCTATTTACTTGTTGAGCAATACAAATAATATTCATATCGAAAAATCGAATCAGTACATTAAAAAAGAATTTAATAAGACGCTCGAAGGATTATTTGATAAGTTGTATTTATCTTATGAAATGGGTCTTTGGAAACCCGATAAAGCAATTTACAAGGCCGTTTTTGACGATTTGAATCTACAACCAAACGAGATTTTATTTTTAGACGACAACAAATCAAACATTGAATCGGCAAAAGAGATGGGAATCCAAACAATCTTAGTTGAGCCTCCAACATCAATTATTGAATATTTCGCTGAAATTAAATGGTAGGTTATTTTCAAATTTGATTAACTTTGAACCCATAAATAATTACCATTAAGGATGCATCCAAAAAGAAGAAAACTTTATTTTATTCAATTTTCACTATTCATTGCCACCGTAATCACAACAACCTTAGCAGGGGCAGAATGGATGTATGGAAGACCCTTCTATTACCCTGAGTTTTCGATGGGTTGGGATGAATTTATTAAAGGATTACAATTCTCTATCCCTTTTTTGGGAATTTTAACAATTCATGAATTTGGCCATTATTTTACTGCAAAAAAACATAAAACTCGGGTTACACTACCTTTTTATATTCCGTTTTGGCTTGGCCCTCTCGGTTTGACTGGGATTGGAACCGCAGGTGCATTTATCAGAATAAAGCAACGATTAAAATCCAGAATTAAATTCTTTGATATTGGTATAGCTGGCCCATTAGCAGGATTTGTAGCTGCTTTGGGAGTTCTTTGGTACGCTTTTGCTTTTTTGCCACCGGCTGAGTACATTTTTCAAATTCATCCAGAATACAAACAGTTTGGTTTAGATTACTTCAATCATGTTTATAAAAACAATAATCCTGACGGTATTTTAGGAGCTTTTAATTTGGGAGACAGTATTCTATTTAGTTGGTTTAGAGATACTTTTGCAAATCCTGCATTGATTCCGCACCCAAACGAAATGACACATTATCCTTTTATTTTGGCGGGTCATCTTGCACTTTTCTTTACTTCATTAAATCTAATTCCGATTGGTCAACTTGATGGCGGTCATATCCTTTATGGGTTAATTGGCGATAAAGCATTCAATAAAGTTTCACCTGCTTTCTTCTTAATTTTCCTTTTTTATGCTGGTCTCGGATTCTTCTCGGTAGATGAGTTTTATACCGCTACCGATGAGGATTTCAATTACTTAATTTTGAAGTTATTAGGATATTTTTATTTTGTTTATTTGTGTTGTTCTCGAATTACGGATGTACCTCAAACGAATGCCTTGATAGGTACGACAGTAGTTTTGGTTCAACTTGGTGTATCAGAATTGTTTCCTGATATAAAAGGTTACGAAGGTTTTTTGTTGTTTGCATTCATTTTAGGTCGTTTTCTCGGTATCTACCACCCTCCTACTCAAGACGAAAAACCACTTAGTTTGGGCAGAAAGATACTTGGTTGGTTTGCATTACTTATATTTGTGCTTTGCTTTAGCCCTAAACCTTTTGTTCTTGTTTGATATGCTCAAATTTTTATTTCACCTTTTTGGGTGGAAAATCACAGGAAAAATTGACCCTCAAGTTAGAAAGTGCTTATTTGTTGTTTGTCCTCATGCAACTTGGCAGGATTTTATTGTAGGCCTCGGAGCAAGGGCTGCATTAGGAATTGAAATAGGATATTTAGGTAAAGAGGAATTATTCAAACCTCCATTTGGTTGGATTTTTTATGCCTTGGGTGGAAAACCAGTCAAACGTACACAAAGTACCAATCTTGTTCAAAGCGTTGCCGAAACATTCAATAATTACGAAGAAATTAGGGTAGCAATGGCCCCAGAAGGAACTCGAAAAAATGTTTCAAAGCTAAAATCAGGCTTTTATTATATGGCATTTACTGCCAAAATCCCATTAATATTGGTAGGTTTTGAGTATCCTACAAAATCAGTTATTATTTCTGAACCTAAGTTTCTCTCCGGAGATTTTAAAGCTGATATGCAAAATATAATGGTGCCCTTTTTTAAAAATATCCAAGGAGTACAGAAAGATTGGATAAAAAAATATGAAAGCGGTCAATTTGATTAGAAACTGTTAAAACCGTAAAAATATTTCACATACAGTTTAGAGTACTGCATTAACCTAAGAATATGAAAAAACAAACAAAATCGGTTAGAATACAAACTAACCGCTCCCAATATCGAGAACACTCTACACCTTTATTTTTAACAAGTAGTTTTTGTTTTGAAAGTGCCGAACAAGGAAAAGCAATTTTTGACGAAACCGAAGTAGGAAACCTTTACACCCGATTCTCGAATCCGAGCGTACAAGAATTTGTTGACAAAATTTGCATGCTCGAAAATTGTGAAGACGGTATAGCAACTGCAACCGGTATGGCAGCGGTCTTTGCAGGATTTGCAGCACATTTAAAATCGGGAGACCATCTTGTTTCATCAAGAGCCTTATTTGGTTCGGCCCATCAAATTTTAACTCAAATCCTATCGAAATGGGGAATAACGCATACTTATCTCGATGCTAACGAACCTGAAGAAAATTGGGAAAGAGCTGTTCAGCCAAACACCAAGATGATTTATCTCGAAACACCTTCAAACCCGGGTTTAGAACTTGTTGATATGGCGATGATTGGTCGTTTAGCAAAAAAATATAATTTGATTTATTACGTAGATAATTGTTTTGCCACTCCCGTAATCCAAAATCCTACTGATTTTGGGGCAAATCTGATTGTTCATTCGGCAACCAAGTTTATGGATGGACAAGGACGAGTTCTTGGCGGAATAATTACGGGTACAAAAGAGTTGATAGCCCCTATTAGATTCTTTTGTAGGCACACTGGTCCTTCTATGTCGCCATTTAATGCTTGGGTTTTGTCAAAAAGTATCGAAACTCTCGAAATAAGAATGGAACGTCATGTCTCGAATGCCCTGAAATTGGCTCAAGCTCTTGAAAAAATTGAAGGAATTTATAACGTAAAATATCCTTACTTAAAATCTCATCCTCAGTTTGAGTTGGCCAAAAAACAGATGCGTTCGGGCGGGGCATTAGTAACATTCGAGATTGAAGGAGGGTTTGAAAGAATTAATCGTTTTTCTAAAGCGTTAAAAATTGTCTCTTTAAGCTCAAATTTAGGCGATTCGAGAACAATTATTACTAACCCAGCAACAACAACACACTCTAAACTTTCAAAAGAAGACAAAGAAAAATTAGGAATCATCGAAGGATTAATTCGTGTTTCGGTTGGGTTGGAGGATATTTCTGATATTATCAAAGATTTCAAACAGGCAGTAAAAAAGTCAGCTTAAATAAAACCGACAAAAACAAGCATAAAAAAAGCAGGGCAAAATGCTCTGCTTTTTGTTTATAGGCTATGAATTTTTAAAAAAGTCTGTATAAGGCAACAAAAGCAAACACAAAAACAGATGCCCACATCGGGAACTTACGGGCTTTGTAAGTAGCTACTTTGTATGCTTTCAAATATTCTAAACGAGCCAAAATGAAGACAGCCACCAACATAAACATTGTGGCACTGGCAACCTTTTGAGCTAACAAATAAGAGGCTTCAGTTGAGAAAAATAAGAAAGTATTTACTAACAAAAGTAAAGCTCCGAGCATTCCAAAAACCTTGAAAAGCCATGTGTAAGTTTCTTTGTCAATTGTATTTCGCATCTTTATATTGTTTTGTTGAGCAAATATAAAATTATATTAACTAATAATCCAAATTTAAAGAATAAAATTTTACATTTTACTTAATGAAAAAATATTATTTGGATAAAAATATAAAATAGTTAATTTAATATATTGGTAAAATACAATTTAATTAATTAAATTTCCCTAAATCATGTTTAAGTTTCAGCTAAATCATAAGATTTTTTTTAAATAAATTTAAAATCAGATAAATTCGATATATCTATTTTTACCCAATCTAATCAGCTTAAAATTTCGTTGAAACTTAAATCATTGTAATATTTGTTTAAAGATAAAATTTAAAAAATAAATGAAAGTAGAACTTACAAGAGTAGATGATGCTTTTCACTTCGAGGCCGTTGGAGTTTCTGGAGTTAAAAATAATATTGATGCCAATCCTGAAATTGGTGGACACAATATGGGTTCAAGACCCATGGAATTATTATTGATGGGTTTAGGAGGGTGTACTGCTATTGATGTTATCCTAATTCTAAAAAAACAAAGACAAGTAATTGATGATTTAAAAATAACCGTTGAGGGCGATAGAGTAAAAATAGAAGGAACAGAAATGAGTCCATTTCGTAAAATAAATGTCCACTTTGCATTCAAAGGCGATTTGAATATCGATAAAGTTGAAAAAGCAATTAAACTTTCGATGGAAAAATACTGCTCGGCAACTGCACAATTGAGCCCAACCGCTGAAATTTCACATTCATTTGAAATCAATTAGTTTTGGAATGAATTTTGTGCTTGACTGAATATTTTAATCAAATAAATATTTTGTTCATGAAAAAATTATTGATTGTATTTGCCTTGAGTTTTTCTGCCGCTGCAACCGTTTATGCGATTGATGGTGAGAAAAAAGAATCACGCAAAGAAAGAAAATCGAGAAAAGAAATGAAATGCTGCACCAAAGAAGAGCAAGCAGAATGCAAAAAAGAAAGCAAAATGTGTTGCTCAAAAAAGAAAGACAGCTAAATTTTTATTGATTCGTCAATATAGTCATCGGGCTTTCGCAAATGTGAAAGCCTTTTTTTATTTTTGTCAATCCTAAAAATCAAAGAATGAAACAATACCAAGATTTACTCAAACATATACTTGAAAACGGAGCCACAAAAACTGACAGAACTGGTACCGGAACAATCAGTGTTTTTGGTTATCAAATGAGATTTAATCTTCAAGAAGGTTTTCCGCTCGTTACAACTAAAAAGGTTCACCTGAAATCAATCATTCATGAATTACTTTGGTTTATCAAGGGCGAAACCAATATTAGATACCTAAAAGAAAACAATGTTAGTATATGGGATGAATGGGCAGATGAAAATGGTGATTTGGGGCCAGTTTATGGCAAGCAATGGAGAAGCTGGTCAATGCCAGATGGAAAGACAATCGACCAATTGAACGAAGTATTGAATCAATTAAAAAAATCGCCTGATTCAAGAAGAATCATCGTTTCGGCTTGGAATGTCGGCGAATTAACACAAATGGCATTGATGCCATGCCATGCACTTTTTCAGTTTTATGTTGCAGATAACAAATTATCTTGTCAACTCTACCAAAGAAGTGCCGATGTATTTTTAGGTGTACCGTTTAATATTGCATCTTATGCCCTATTGACCATGATGATAGCTCAAGAATGTAATCTCGAACTTGGCGATTTTATTTGGACCGGCGGAGACACGCATATTTATTCAAACCACATTGAGCAAGTTAATATTCAGCTTTCGAGAGAACCTCGCCCATTGCCCAAAATGGTAATTAATCCAGATGTTAAATCTATTTTTGATTTTAAATTTGAAGATTTTAAACTCGAAAATTACGACCCACATCCAGCAATTAAAGCACCCGTGGCAGTTTAACTGCAATATTTTTATCAGATAAACCGTTAGATTATTGCCATTTAACCAAATGCTATTGATGCGTTATATTTTGATTTTCTGCTTGATAATTTTTCAACTTGATTCTTTTGGTCAAAGAAAACCCCCAAAAGAATACAAAGTTCCTAAATTTGGACATCAACCATTTTTAGTTCTTAAATTATCTCCTCAAGATTTACTTTTAAACAACAACGCATTTGTATTTGGGGGTGAGATAGCCCCACCTTTTGGAAAGTTTAGTTTTGCATTAGATTATGGTAAAGGTCATGTAAGGAATAATATTAATGCCGATATTAGAAACGATTTCCCCGACCAAACAAACAAAATCATTAGAGGAGAGGTCAGAGGGTACTTTTCGGATTGGTATTATTTTCATAGCCTTGATATGAAACCCCTCGGGCGATACTATGCCCTTGAGTTTTTTCAGAATACAAACAACCGTTCCCAAACAGCCGAAGTTTTAGTTCCTGAAGGCAATCAATTTAAAGTTGTTGAAAATAAAATTCCATTTACGAAGACTTCAACGGGTTTTCATATAAAATATGGAAAAAACTTTATTATCAGTCGCTTTTTTATGATTGATACATACTTAGGTATAGGTGCAAGAATGAACAAATATACAGACCAAAGCGAAAATATTACCGATGAGATTGCTCTTTGGCAAAATCAAGAAAGTAAGTATTTTTGGCAGCCTCTCCAAAAAACTCAATACCAACCAAGTTTCACAGCAGGATTTAGACTTTGTGTACCCTTATGAAATGGTTTATATTTTATATACTTTTAATACTTTCTATAAGTTCTTGCTGGGCCCCCAGATGTCCGGTTAGGAGTTGTCAGGTCAAAGTAGAACACCGACACGGTGAGCTCAAAGGTACCTTTGGTTCAAAATCGGTGATTCCGGGTCAAATGCACTTTCTTTGGGATGGTAAAAAGAGTGAGAAAAACCCCAATGCCTGGGATAAAAATCCTAATCGTAAAGCTCGAAAGAAATTCCCTTGGGAGAGATGGTAAGTTACTCATTACTTACATACTTTTCCCATTTATCCAAAACAGTTTGAAAATCAACTGGCAAATCAGAATCGAACTGTACCCATTTCTTTGTTCGTGGATGTATAAACCCTAAAGATTTGGCATGTAATGCTTGATGCGGGATAATTTCAAAGCAATTTTCAACAAATTGTTTATATTTATTAAAAACTTGCCCTCGCAGAATCTTATTACCACCGTAAACTTCATCACTGAATAGCGGATGTCCAAGATACTTCATATGAGCACGAATCTGATGAGTTCTACCAGTTTCTAAATTGCACTTAATTAAACTCACATAACGTAAATTTTTGAGTACTTCATAATGAGTAATAGCTTCTTTTCCATATTGTCCATCAGGAAAAACATCGGTTACTTTTCTATCTTTTAAACTACGCCCAACATGTGCATTAATTGTGCCTTTAGGTTCTTTAGGCTCGCCCCAAATCAAAGCATAGTAGGTTCTCTCAATTGAATGCTCAAAGAATTGCTTGGCCAAAAAAGTCATAGAATATTCATTTTTAGCAATAACCAACAACCCTGATGTTCCTTTATCAATTCTATGAACCAATCCAGGGCGGATTTCACCATTGCGATGGGTTGGTAAATTCTGAAAATGGTAAACAAGTGCATTTACGAGCGTACCTGTCCAATTTCCAAAAGCAGGATGCACGACCATCGCCGCATCTTTGTTCACAATTAAAATATCTTCGTCTTCGTAAATAATGTTTAATGGAATATTTTCTGGTAAAACTTCTTTAGTCTCTCTTGGTGGATGCGGAAAGGAGACAGTGATTACATCAAAGGGTTTTACTTTGTAACTTGCTTTAACGGTTTTGTCATTAACTTTAATTGACTCGGCATCAATGGCATTCTGAATACGGTTTCGTGAAGCATTCTTTAGATGATGAATCAAATATTTGTCAATTCGCATCAAAGTCTGGCCTTTATCAGCCACAACCCGAAAATGCTCAAATAATTCATCATCTTCTTCATTTATATCAATATTCTCGTTGAGATTATCCATTTTTGTAAAAAATAGGTTTAGTCAATGTCGCTCGAAGAAATCATTAGCTTTTTTGAATGTCCAAATCAAACGCCACTCCAAAAAATTGAGGACAAAATTACAAAAACATATCAAGTAAACCTTTATATCAAACGACTTGATTTGGTTCATCCGTTAATTTCTGGCAACAAATTCTACAAATTGAAGCATAATCTAATCAACGCTAAAAGACTGAATTTCAATAAGTTAATTACATTTGGCGGAGCATATTCAAATCATATTTATGCCGTGTCTGCCGCCGGAAAAATATTAGGTTTTGATACTATCGGAATTATCAGAGGTAATGAATTAAACGAAAAATCAAGTAAAACATTGGAATTTGCGAATGCAAACGGTATGAAATTGCACTTTGTAAGTAGAGATGAATACCGAAAAAAAGAAGAAATAATTTCAAATTTTTCAGATGCTTATGTGATTCCAGAAGGTGGAACAAATCAATTTGCAATTGATGGAATTAAGGATATTGAATTAGATAAAAAAGCTGATTTTATTTGCACATCCTTCGGAACAGGTGGTACATCGGCAGGAATTTTAGAAAAATATGGTAAAAAATCTCAAATAATTGCTTTTAGCTCATTAAAAATAAAACCTGAAGAAGTTAGAGATGAAATTCTAAAATTAACCCAAATAAATAGCCAAAAGTTAATGGTAAATACAGATTTTTCTTTTGGTGGCTACGGAAAAATCGACAGTACACTCAAAGAATTTATCCTAAAATTTGAAATGGATAACAAGATACAACTTGACCCTGTTTACACAGGCAAAATGATGTTTGGGGTTTATGAATTAATCAAAAATAGTTTTTTTAAAGAGAAACAAACAATCATTGTGATTCATAGTGGAGGTTTACAAGGCAGAAATTTTTAAGAAATTATCAAAATATTGAAGAAATCAATAAATTTGTAAAAAATATAACCATTATGAAGAGAATTTTTACCTACCTAATAGTTTCACTTACGATTGCAACCACATCTTGCGAAGATGATTCTGACATACTTCTTGGTAAGGGCAGTTCATCATCCACCAATAATCCAAACTCAGGAGTTACTACTGCTAAAACTTGTTCGCTCAAAGAATTTACACAAACAGTCAATGGAAATGAGGATAAATTCACCTATTCTTACAATTCAAAGGGGCAAATTGACAAAGTAAATTCTGTTATCGGTGATTTTGTTGCAGAATATGATAAAAACAATCAAATATCTAAGCTCGTAAGCACCGAAGACAAAAGAAATTATATCGAATTTGTTAATGATTCAAAAGGAAATTTAACTGAGACTAAGTTTATTTTATACGATACCGAAACAAAAAAATCATTTACGTTTGCAAATAAACTTACACTCAATTCGAGTGGTCAGGTTGAAAAGTATCAATATAATTTGGACTTTCTGATTGCAATATTTGCTCAAATTTTCGGGGAACCAATTGTTGTGGCGAATGAATCTATCCCACTTACATTTACCTACAATAACAAAAACAATCTAACATCAATTTATGGAATGGTAGATGGTAAAAAAGAGTTATTGCTTGAAAATTCTGAATTTGATGACAAAAAAAATCCATTTTCTGGCAACCAGACAATTTACCGAATCAATGTTTTCTTTGGGTTGTTTACTTTATTAAACGGAGAGGTAAACAACTACAATTTTTTTAATAAAAATAATGTTACCAAAGCAAAAGTATATGATAATGATGGTAAACCAGTTGATGTTAAATACTCTTACACTTATAATCCTGATACTTACCCAACTGTTGCATCAATCTCAATAACTGACCCAACCGGTGAGATTAAAACAAAAGAGACATATTCGTATGATTGTAAATAATCTAAGGCCCCACAAGGGGCTTTTTTATTTAAAATGAGTGTTATTGGCGTGATATTTGTGATATTTCAATAGTAAGAGTGATATAAGAGCCACATGAACAATCTGTTTAAAATAACAATTTTATTTTTGGTAATTCTTTCATTATTCTCTTGTGCCGACCAGCCTGAGAGGTTACTACCAAAATCAGTTTCTAAAAAACCTGAAAAGGAGAATTGTGTACTTGAATCAATTTACAGAGGCGGAGAACATGGTTTTGGCTATTCTTTTGAGTACAATAAAGAAAATCGAATGACCCGAATTTTTGAATTTGCCGATTTTGACTCCATTAGCTACGTCAATAATCTGCCATTTAAAGCAATCAATACAAATAATAGTCTTTATCAAATACTTTTTGAATACAATAATGCAAAACTGCTAAGTGGTGTTAAATTTGAAGGTAAAGATGGACAAGGAAGACCCTTTTCTTACTTTACCAAATACACAACAAATACACTGAATCAAATTACGAGGGTCGAGCTGTCACTTTCTACTTTCGAGACTCCGTTCATTGCAAATATTACCTATGATAAAAAAGGAAATATCTTGAAAATCACCTCACCAAATAACGGCAGGGAAATTACATTAGTCGAAAATCTCCAATTTGATGATAAATCAAACCCTTTTGCCGAAACTTACTCTGATAAAATCTTGATGTATTTTATTATATACTCGGCGGCTACTGGCGGAAATAATCTTACGTTTTTTGTTAATAAAAACAATCTCATCAAATCACGAATAAATACACCAGACGGCGTCGTTGAGACTAAATTTGAATACGAATATTCAAAAGATGGATTACCTTTAAAGTCGCAAATTAACCACAATGGCGGAAGAATGACTGAAAAGAGTGAAGAAACTTACACTTACAAATGTCAATAACATTGTTATTATTTGGTAAAAAAAATTAATCCTCTATTTAATTGAAAATCAGAGTATTGTAGAAAAATATAATTTGAGTGAACTCAGAATTCAAAAAATCTCCATAACTTTGTATCCCGTAATCAAAAAAACGACAAATCATGTCATTGAGCGGGCAGCAAAAAGCACCTAAGTACATTTTTGTTACGGGAGGCGTAACATCTTCACTCGGCAAAGGCATTATTGCCTCTTCGTTAGCCAAATTACTACAATCAAGAGGTCTTTCAGTAACCATCCAAAAACTCGACCCATATCTGAATGTGGACCCAGGCACTCTAAACCCGTATGAGCATGGTGAATGCTACGTTACCGACGATGGAGCAGAAACAGATTTAGACTTAGGACATTACGAAAGGTTTTTGAATGTACCCACTTCGCAAGCAAATAACGTTACAACTGGCAGAATTTATAAAAATGTAATTGACAAAGAACGTCGAGGCGATTTTTTAGGAAAAACTGTTCAGGTAATTCCACACATAACTGACGAAATTAAGAGAAATGTTCTACAACTCGGAGAAACCGGTAAATTTGACATTGTAATTACTGAAATTGGAGGTTGTGTTGGTGATATTGAATCATTACCTTTTTTAGAGGCAGTTCGTCAATTAAAATGGGATTTGGGCGAAAACAACATGCTCGTAATTCACCTAACGCTAATTCCATATTTGAGTTCGGCTGGTGAATTGAAAACTAAACCTACTCAACACTCGGTTAGGATGCTACAAGAAAATGGTATCCAACCAGACATTATCGTTTGTCGTTCGGAGCATCCACTTCCAGTTGAAATCAGAAGAAAGATTGCATTATTTTGTAATGTTGAGGTTAATTCAGTTATCGAAGCAATTGATGCCGATACAATTTACGATGTACCTCTCCTGATGAAAAAAGAAAAATTAGACCAAAGGGTTTTATACATGCTAAACGTTTATAATGACCAAGACGCTGATATGGAACTTTGGAAAGATTTTCTTGGCAAATTAAAAAATCCATCTGACCAAGTTCGTATCGGTGTTGTTGGTAAATACGTTGAATTAAAAGATGCTTACAAATCAATTGCCGAGGCCTTCATTCATGCGGGGGCAGTTAACGAATGCAAAGTTAAAATCGACTGGATACACTCAGAATCATTAACTCCTCAAAATGTAGCCGAAAAATTAGCTAATTTAGATGGAGTATTAGTAGCACCCGGTTTCGGAGAAAGAGGAATTGAAGGCAAAATTGCCGCGGTCAAACACGTAAGAGAGAACTCAATACCTTTCTTTGGAATCTGTCTTGGAATGCAGATGGCATGTATCGAATACGCAAGAAATGTACTTGGATTTGAAAACGCCCATTCGTCAGAGATGAATAAAGAAACACCCTATCCTGTGATTGACTTGATGGAAGACCAAAAAGATATAACAAATAAAGGTGGAACAATGCGTCTGGGTGCTTATGAATGCAAAATCAAAGACAAAACACTCGCCAAGAAAATCTATGGCAAAGCCCTGATTTCAGAAAGGCACCGTCATCGTTGGGAATTCAACAATAAATTCCAAAAAGATTTTGAAAAATCTGGAATGGTTACTTCTGGTATCAACCCAGACACCGGACTTGTAGAAATTGTAGAGATTCCGTCGCATCCTTACTTTATTGGGGTTCAATTTCACCCAGAATTAAAAAGTACCGTTATGAATCCTCATCCGCTTTTCGTTAATTTTGTAAAGGCAGCGATAGAATATTCTTCGACAAAAAAGTAATTGGTGATAAGTAAATTGGAGCAGAATTGTGAAGCTACTTTGGCTATGTTTATATAAACCCATAAAATAAACAGACCGTTCATCAAAAAATAGCATAATTTTTACGAAATTTGCGAATATTTTTTAGCCCAATGGGGTTTTCTTTTGAACAAATTTAAATTTTAATGGAACAAAAACCTTTTGACAAGAATTTTCTCATCGGGATGACTCTTCTGATGGTTATGTGGGGGGCATATATGTACTTCTCTCCTAACCCAACTCCCGAAACAACCCAAAAAACACAACAAACAGCACCAAATACCCCCAACAAGGTTACTAATGCGGCACCGATTCCGCTTGATTCGAGTGCAGCTAAAGCAAAGTTTGGAAGTTTTGCCTCCGCAGCCTCTGGTGTAGCAAGAAGCATTGTTATCGAAAATGAAGATTCCAAATACACATTCAATACTTTGGGTGGTTCGATTCAGAAAGTTGAGTTAAAAAAATACTCTGCTTATGACGACTTCAAAAAAGGTAATAAAATTCCATTGACACTAATTGATGATGATAACTCAACTATGGCTTTGGAGGTTGTGACTAATACCGGTAAAGTAGATTTAAAAAAGCTTTATTACAGCACAGAAAACCAACCCTCAGTTCTGAAAGGTAATGAGGAGACAAAAATTGTATTTAGATTGAATCTTGCAACAAATCAGTATGTTGAACAAACCTACACAATCAAGGGGAAAGGCTATAATATAGAATATGATGTTAATTTGGTTGGTTTAGACGCAATCGTACAAAACCAAAATGCACGGTTTTATTGGCAAGATAGATTAAAGAAATTAGAGAATGATTTGACCGAAAACCGTCGTGCCGCACAAATTAATTATTGGCAAACTGAAGATGAATTTGATGACTTGGGTTCAAACAATTTGAACTCAGATGAAAGAGAAATCATTGAGCCAATGAGTTGGTTTTCTTTTAAGCAAAAATACTTTGTATCTGGATTCATCACAAAGAATCAAGGCATCTCAACAGCAAAACTTAAAGCAATTACTCCCGAGAATGATTCGACTGTTGTAAAATCTTTAGAGGCCGACGTTACCTTACCTATCTCTGATTTAAAAACTGGAAAAGGGAATTATCGTTTCTATTTTGGGCCAAACGAATACAGTCAAGTAAAAGATGTTGCGAATGGTTTTCATAGAAACGTTTATCTGGGTTATGATTTCGTTAAACCTATTAATAGATACATTTTTGTTCCATTGTTTAATTTCTTTGAAGGGATTATCTCGAACTACGGTCTTTTGATTATTGCGATTGTTTTGTTGCTTAAATTAATTTTAACACCTTTAATCTATAAATCCTATATCAGTTCGGCTAAAATGAGAATTTTGGCTCCTGAGATTGCAGCTATCAAAGAAAAAGTTGGAGATGACCAAATGAAACTCCAACAAGAGCAAATGAAACTTTACCAACAAGTTGGCGTGAGTCCTTTGAGTGGATGTGTACCACTTTTGTTACAAATGCCAATTTTGATGTCGGTTTTCTTTTTGTTTCCTAATATGATAATGTTCCGTCAAAAGCCGTTTTTATGGGCCGATGACCTTTCAACTTACGATTATCCAATCAGTTGGGCTACAAATCTACCCATCATAGGTAATCACATCAGTTTGTTTGTTGTTTTAATGACAATTTCGAGTTTAGCTTTTACTTACTATAATAATCAGGTTACGCCCGACCAACCGGGACCTATCGACATGAAGAAAATCAGTTACATTTTCCCACTGGTGTTCTTCTTTGTTTTAAATAGTTTTCCTGCAGCATTAAGTTTTTACTACTTAGTTTCAAACGTCATTACAATTATTCAACAACAAATTGTACGTAGATTCGTTGATGAAGATAAAATTAAAGCTATCTTAGAGGAAAATCGTCGGAAATTCAAATCGGATTCTGGCAGTCAGAAAAAAACAGGTAGTAAATTTGCTGATTTTATGCAAAAGCAAATTGCTTTGGCCGAAGAAAATCGTAAAAAAAACGAGGAGCTTAAAGAAAGAGTTGAAGCAAAAAAGAAAAACAATAAAAAACAATAGATAAGCTAACCCTCACAACGAAACTTGTGGGGGTTAAATATAAAACCACACCTCAGACCATCATTCAAAAAACCTCAAAAGACAATGAAAACTAAAAGCATTATCCTCTTATTTTTGCTTGTTGGTTTTTATACGGTAGCACAACAAAATACCGTAATTACCGAAAAAGACTATCCAGTCAGATACAAAAAAGCTGTGCAGTTATTTGCTAATGAGCAATACCAAGATGCCCAAAACCAATTTGCCTTGCTAACAGGTCGAAAATTTGTGAATGCAATGGTACCTTATGCTCACTATTATCATGCTTTGAGTTCTTACAAATTAAAAAAATACTTTGATGCCAGAATCACCTTGAGGCAATTAGTTGATAGATTTCCGGATTGGAACAAAATTGACGATGCGTACTACTTATTTGCAGATGCCTGTTTGGCCGATAATTATTTTGATGAAGGTCTTCAATACATCAATAGATTGACTAATCCAACCTTGAAACGTGAGGCAATTGATTTACAATTCTACTATTTTAATAAAATCAAAGACATTAACCAGCTTAAAGCTCTCAATACAAGATTTGGGTCAAATTCAATAATTGCTGAAAGGCTGGTAGATGCGATTCAAAGGCAAAAAAACGTATCAAGAGAAGACTTGGAACTATCAGATAAACTTACGAATAGATTTAACATTGGAGTTAATGAATCAACCGAAACAAAGAAAAAAACAAAAGTAAGTGATAATTCATCAATAAATATCGCATTGTTTTTGCCATTTAAATTAAACGAATTCAACGCTACAAGCACAAATCGAAGCAACCAATATATTTTTGATATGCTTGAAGGCATGAAATTGGCAAAACAAAAATTAGAATCAGAGAAAATCAATGTCAATCTTTACTCATACGATATCGACCGTTCGGCTGAGCCAATCGTGAATTTGGTAAAAAATCCAAATTTTGATGTTGATTTAATCATTGGGCCATTGTATCCAGAGGCAAATAAATTAACAAATACCTTCGCAAAGGAAAATAATATAGCTCAACTTCACCCTTTATCAAATAATCTGCAACTTGTCCAAAACGAAAAAAATGTATTTCTCGGGCAGCCTTCTTACGAAATACAATCTCAAAAGGCAATTGAGCATATGATAACAATCAGCCCGGTGCAGAGTGTTTCAATATATTTTGGAAATACCCGTCGTGATTCGACATTCGCATACATTTATAGAGACAAAGCAATTGAAAAAGGCTTTTCGGTTATTTCCATCAGAAAATATACTAATCCAGAAAGCATAGATTCACGAAAACCCGGACATATTTTCGTAGTTGGAAGTGAAGATAATTTTGGGTCTAAAGTAATTGGTGCTATTGACCGTAAGAAACTTTCTGTGCCAATTGTGGCAACTTCTTCTGCTTTTGATTTTGAAGGAGGCTCGCTTTCAGTATTTAATCGTCAATTATTTTTGATAAAAACCGATTATATTGACTCGAATAAAGAAGATGTAAAAAATTTTAGGAGTAATTACATTGCAAGCCAAAACATTATACCATCCTATTACAGTTATTTAGGATATGATTATGTTTTATTCTTTGGTAGAATTTTGAACAATATGAAGGATTCGATTAGAAAAGAGTTAGATTCAATCGAATACACTCAAGGATTTACTCTTTCAGGATTCGATTATACAAATGGAGCAAACGATAATCATATTGTTCCGATAGTTAGGTATCAAGACGGAAAATTTATTGAGGTAACAAGATAAGATACCAAGTTTAATTCACTAAAAGTATTTTATAAATGCAAATTTCAAGAAGCGAAGAATTATTTAAAAGAGCAAAAAATTCAATACCCGGTGGTGTTAATTCACCAGTAAGAGCATTCAAATCAGTTGGCGGCAATCCGGTATTCATAAAAAAAGCCAAGGGAGCCTACGTTTTTGACGAAGATGATAATCAATATATCGAACTTATCAATTCTTGGGGGCCAATGATTTTAGGTCATGCTAATCCAAAAGTAGAAGAGGCGGTAAGAAGTGCAATCAAAAATTCATTTTCATTTGGAGCTCCTACTCGCCGAGAGGTAGAAATGGCGGAGTTGATTGTTTCGATGGTACCTGCAATCGAAAAAGTTAGGATGGTAAATTCTGGAACTGAAGCTACAATGGCTGCAATTCGGGTGGCACGAGGATTTACAGGAAAAGATAAAATCATCAAATTTGAGGGTTGTTATCATGGTCACGGTGATTCTTTTTTAATTGCAGCTGGAAGTGGAGCAGTTACAATGGGAGTTCCTGATAGTCCCGGAGTTACGAAAAATGTAGCCAATGATACCCTTACAGCTCCATATAATGACTTAGAGTCAGTACAAAGATTGATTGATGCCAATAAAGGGCAAATAGCAGCATTAATTCTTGAGCCAGTTGTTGGTAATATGGGTTGTGTTTTGCCAAAACCCGGTTTTTTGGAGGGCTTGCGTAAAATTTGCACAGATAATAATATTGTTTATATCTTTGATGAAGTAATGACGGGGTTCAGACTTGCAAAAGGAGGAGCCAGTGAAAGATTTGGAATAACGCCAGATTTAATAACGCTTGGTAAAATTATAGGCGGTGGAATGCCAGTGGGTGCATACGGAGGACGTAAAGAAATTATGAATTGTGTATCTCCGCAAGGTCCCGTTTATCAGGCAGGTACTTTATCGGGTAACCCAATTGCTATGGCCGCTGGGTTTACGATGCTTTCATACTTAAATGAGCATCCAGAAGTTTATACTAAACTTGAAAAAACTGGCGATAAATTGGTAAGCGGATTTAAGAAATCTCTAAAGAAATTAAATCTTAAATACACAATCAATCACATAGGCTCGATGTATAGCTTATTTTTTACAGAAAATCAAGTTACTGATTTTGAGGATGCAAAAACAAGTAACACTGCGTTATTTGGAAAGTATTTTCATGCAATGTTGAATAAAGGAATTTACCTCGCACCCTCACAATACGAATCTTTGTTTTTATCGACCGCATTGACTGATTCTCATATAAAAACAATTTTACAAGCCAACGAAGAAAGTCTAATTGAGATTCATCAATAATGCCAAAATATTCAGTAATTACGCCAGTTTATAACCGACCTGACGAGGTTAGAGAATTGCTTGAGAGTCTTGTAAATCAATCATTTAAAGATTTTGAGGTAATTATCATTGAGGATGGTTCAAAATTAAAATGTGATAAAGTTTGCGAGGAATTTAATTCGCAATTAGATATAAAATATTATTACAAAGAAAATTCGGGGCAAGGGTTTTCAAGAAACTATGGTTTTGAAAGAGCCACTTCTGATTATTTTATTCAGTTAGACTCTGATGCTATCATTCCTGCAAGATATTTTGAGATAGTTAATAATTATCTTGCAAAAAATTGGTTAGATGCCTTTGGTGGACGCGATGAAGCACATCCTAACTTTACTCCTACTCAAAAAGCAATAAATTATTCGATGACTTCGGTTTTCACGACTGGGGGAATTAGAGGAAAGAAAAAAAATGCAGGTGGTCAATTTCATCCACGAAGTTTCAATTTTGGAATTTCGAGAAAAGTTTGGAAAGTAACCAAAGGTTACAAATGGACTCGAATGGCCGAAGATATTGAATTTAGTGTAAGAATCATCGAGGCAGGTTTTAAAGTTGGATTAATCGACGAGGCATTTATTTACCACAAACGCCGAACAGACTTTGGACAATTTTTTAAACAATTGCATTTTTTTGGAAGGGGTCGAATAAATTTATCAAGGCATTTCAAAAACGAATTAAAATTAGTTCACTTTTTTCCAGCTGCTTTTACATTATTTTGTATTTCGATTCCGTTGCAATTTTTGATTTTTAAGCCTTTAGGATTCCTCTCGGTTATTTTGTTAGCTATTTATAAAGTTTTGATATTTACTGATTCAACCCTTAAAAATAGTAGTATTTACGTTGGGTTTTTAAGCATAATCGCCTGTTTTATCCAGTTGAGTGGCTATGGTTTTGGGTTTATGCAAGAAATAATTTCACCAAATCCAGTCATACAAAATGAAGGGAAAACAAAAGGTCGCTAATTTGATTAGCGACCTTTTGTTTTCAAGAATAATTTAAATGTATTCTTATTTTGCTGGTTGAGAAGTTCCTGTGCCGTTAGCAGGAGCAGTTGTCGGTGCCGCCGGTGTTGTTGCAGGAGCTGCTGCTGGACGAGCTTGAGCTTTTTCAACATTCAATCCATCATCAGTTGCAGTACCCGATTTATCTAAGAAAATACCCGAAGTTAAAGCCCCAACCAAAATGAAGGCAAAGAAACCCCAAGTGAGTTGTTCCATCAAATCACCCGAGCGTTGAACACCAAACATTTGTGAAGTTGCTCCTCCGAATTCACCTGAAAGACCACCACCTTTTGGATTTTGAATTAATACAACAAGAATCAAAAGGATAGCAGCAATTACCATTAATACGAGAATCGTAGTGTACATTTTAAGTTATAAGTTTAATTTTAAAGTATCTTTTTTTGTAGTTCTTCAATTTTTTGTGCAAAGTAAGCGATTTTTTCTGGATTTTTGACAATTAGATGCTTATAAACTTCAATTGCTTTGTCGAATCGGCCCTGTCGAACCAAAATCTTAGCATAACTTTCTGTAAAGAGCGGTTTTTTGAGTGTTGTACTTCTTTCGCTCAAATCTTCTACCTCATCATTACCGTTGGCACCCTTAATTGGCTGAATCCTTGGTTCATTTTTAATAAATTGTTCAATAATTGCCAATTGCTCGTCTTGAATATTTTTTAATTTTGGTTTTGCTATCGAAACTATCAACTCTTCCTCCAATTTTTCTCTTTTCAACTCTTCTTCTATAGGGTCAACTTTAAATCTACTTTCTACAAACGGCTCAAATTGACGTACAGGCTGTGGACTACTCCAATCCATGTCATTTTCGATTACTTTTCGGAGTGCGTTCCTACTCAATGCAAAAATAGCAGCCTTCCGAATTGCATCATTGGCAATCTCAGGAGCTTTTGAGTGTATTCCTTTGGCGATTAAAGTATAAGAAATCTGAAAAAATGGAAACTTTTTTGTGGCATTCTCTAACAACATGATGTCATTGAGCGTTAGGCTCTGAGGGTTGTTAAGAAAATTCGCAAAAGAGTTTTTGTCAAGCATTGATTCAGAATAATTCTATTTTCGTGCCAAAAATAAAAAAGAAATAGATAAGTTTGAAGTTTGACCCTGTTTAAAGTTTTAAACATCTTGTTTTACCATTGTGCGGCAGTATCATTAAAAATGTTTAAAACCAACTGTTCAAGAATTTTAGGAACAAGCGTTTTTTCGACCTGAGTCAAAGTTTGTTCTTGAGGAAAATCCTGATAAAAAGAAAATTCTTTCTCAAAATTTTGAGCCTCGTCTCTCGTATTGGTAAATCTTACTTCAACTTTGATGGTCAAACGGTTCAAGGCCGCTTTGTCTCCACTTGTAGCTGCAACAGCCGTTAATTCATAACCAGTGATTGAGCCTTCGAGAAGCAAATCAGAATCGGCAGGTTTCAGTTTTAAACTCGTATTTCTTTGATAGTATTCTTTTAATTTTTCATTAAAACTCAAAGACATGTTTGCTGGTCCACCCGCCGTCGACATGGTAAAGTTTTGAATAGTGATTGTCTTTAAATCGCTTGATAGTGTTGTTCCTGTAAATGAATAAATTTTACAAGACTGTAAAACAATCAGAATCGAAACAAATAAAAAAAATTTAAGCAATTTAACATTATTTAAAAACTCACAATAATTATTCGTCTTCGATGTCATATTGTTTTATTTTACGATATAAAGTTCGTTCCGAAATACCCAAATCTTGAGCAGCGTATTTACGTTTAAAGTTATTTTTACGCAATGCCTTTATTATCATTTCTTTCTCTTTCTTTTCGAGAGAATAAATCTCATCTTCTGTTTCGTGGCTTACATCTTCAATATCTACCCGATTCAAATTATCAATCTTTGCATAACCTAAATCGTCGAAATGTTCGATTGGCGACTGAAAGTGCTGAAAAGTTGGCTGAACATTTGGAAGAATTTGGTTTGTTGGAGCTAAAATTACACCTTCTTCTTGATGAATCCCATTAAACAATTCTTTATGCTGCTGAAGAACATCCGAACCGATTTGTCCACCTTGTAGCATGGCTAAAACCAGTTTTTTTAGCTCGGTAACATCTTTCCGCATGTCGAATAACACTTTGTAGAGAATATCTCTTTCGTTAAAGTTATCGGTGGAATTGCCGGCGAAGTTTTTCAATAAAGCGGGCAATCCGCTTGTATGCTCTTTAGGCAGGTATTTAGCTAATTTGTCAGCATTTATTAGTCTGTCAGTTTCAAGAATTGTGATTTGTTCGGCAATATTTTTTAGTTGACGAATATTACCCGGGAATCTAAAATTCATCAATAATTGACTGGCACTTTCGGTCAATTCAACGGGACGAATCCTATTCTTTTCGGCAAAATCATAACTAAATTTTCTAAAAAGTAAATCAATGTCGTAACCACGCTCACGAAGCGGCGGAACAGTCAATGGAACAGTATTGAGACGATAATACAAATCTTCACGAAATTTACCATTCTCAACAGCGGCCATCAAGTTTACATTGGTAGCAGCAACAACCCTGACATCCGTTTTCTTCACTTTTGATGAACCAACAGGAATAAACTCACCATTTTCGAGTACCCTGAGCAATCGGGCTTGTGTACCAATTGGCATTTCGGCAATTTCATCTAAAAAGATAGTACCTCCATTTGTAGTCTCAAAATATCCTTTACGGTCATCAATTGCACCGGTGAATGCCCCTTTGATATGCCCGAAAAGCTCCGAATCAATGGTTCCTTCCGGAATCGCACCGCAGTTGATTGCAATAAAGGGTCCATGCTTACGTGAGCTAAGTGCATGAATTATCTTTGAGAAAGATTCTTTTCCACTCCCACTTTCACCAGTTATCAAAACAGTTAAGTCGGTTGGTGCAACCTGTATAGCAACACTCAAAGCTAAATTTAAAGAAGCTGCGTTGCCGATTACACCAAACCGATTTTTAACACTTTGTATTTCTTCTGTATTTGTCATACATCTAATTCAAAAAACTATACCAATTCTTCGGTAACCGAATGCCCAATCAAAGTTGCGGCAGTACAATCAGTTACAAAAACATTTACATAATC
>JALOLV010000007.1 GCA_025455785.1 Spirosomataceae bacterium
GTTGTGATAAATCCAGTACTGCCCGAAATATTGATTCGTGGTATATCATTCACATAAAAAATCATGTCTCGGCTATTTTTTGTACCTATACCCAACGATGTACTAAACGCTTGAATAAATCCATTGAAATTATTGCCTTCATAAAAAGAGATATAAGGCGATAACCCCTGAAAACGAGCCACTTCTCCATCTTTTCGGATATGAAATGGGATACTCGAAATGGTATTTTGACCGATACCTATCGAATGTGGAAGGGTTGAAACTTGAGAAAAACCATCCACCAGCCCCCAAGGGAGGAGTATAAGGGATAAAATCAATTTTTTCAGCATTTGATTTTGAATTTTAATATCAATTTCATTCTATGACACTTTACTGATTGGGTCAATACCCGTACCTATAATTCCGAATAAGCCTTGCTTACCATCATCGGCGATAATGAAGCAAATACATTTTGGCTATCTATGCCTTTTGAGAAGTCTTCAATAATCGCCACACCGTTTTTACAATCCGAGATTTTTTTTCGATTTGTCTTGTAGAAGTGCGGTAATTCCTGCCGAATTTTTGGATTGATAATTTGTAAATTCAACGACAAAACCATTTGAGGTTTCGACTTTGACTGGCAAAAATCAGCTTTGAAATCATACTTCATTCATGCGTTGGTGGCTGTGTTTACCAAAATCAGTTTTTCGAAGTTGGTCATTTCTCCTCGTGCGTTCTTTATCCCTGCTGCAATAACTTGTATTTTTTTGACCTCGTGGGCCGCCACATAACAGTAATCTCGGGGTTGGTAATAGCCTTTGTTAAAGATGCAGGCTCAATCAAATTGAAATTAATTGATATATTGCCACTACAGATGTTATCTTTTGAATATGAAAATACCCAAACTGTTAGAATTGCGGTTATCATTCTTGTCATGGTTTTCAAATTATTCAATTCTCAAAACATTTTTTATGACTTTAGATAGGTATAGAACTGGTGATTAATGGTAAATTAAAATTCATAAATTTCTCATTATAAGCATTTTAACAAAAAATCCTCGTAATCTCTTATTGTGCTTTAATTTGAAAATCTTTATCAAGGCGTATAGGTAATCAGAATTCTGATTGGTTTATTTAAGATATTACTACAATTACCTGCAACGTTATATATGTAAACATTCCCCGAACCCGTCGAATAATTAAATTGATAGCCCGAGTATACTGTATAGCCCTCATGCACAACCCCACCAGTAATCGAATCCCATTCTACAAGAACCCGAATATCAACTATTTGGGTATCTGATAAACCATGAGTAATTGTTACTAAACCTCCATCAATAATTGAAGTCGTACTTACCATTCTTTTAATTTTGATTGCTGGGAAGTCGCTCGAAGTCCCTCCCAACTTTGAAAAACCATCTGCTGTGATAGCAATACCATTGGTGGCATCTCTTGCATCTGCATAGACCGCAGTAGCATTATTGCCACTTACCATTGCCATGATGCCCCTCGCATTATTGCCGGTGGCAACCGCTTGCACACCCTTACCACCATTACCGCTGGTACTACCATACAACACAGCATTTGTGTTATTTGAGTTGGTTAAATAAAAAGAGGCACCATTCCCCAATCCATTTGTTGAACTGAAAATAGTCGGATTTACATTATTCATATTTGATAACACCATGTGGAGTCCGGAGTTTTGTCCAACGCCTTCACAATAAATAATCGGACTCAAGTTATTTGTATTAACTGATGAAAAATATGATGTAAGCGATGTGCCGTAATTTGCTACCTCTAAAACAATACTTGAATTTGTTGAATTAGTATTTTGGAATACCGCTGCCCTTCCACTTGAAGAATTTGTAACTACCATCGCTGTTTGATTTGTGTTACTACTAAAGCCCGCTCGATTGGGTACAATTGTGGTTGACTGCCCCAAACAAATTTTGAAAACAAAAATTAAGATAATCGTGTATAATGATTTCATGATATTTAGAATTATTGAAGGGATTTCACAACGAGAAGTTCCAAAATTCTGCTATTAATTCATATCAATAAAATCACATTTGGTATTTGGTAGTAAAAACCAATTATTCGGTAGTAAATAGCAGAAATTTAGTCGGTCGGAATTTTGACCAAAATCGTAGTACCAGCTGGTTGATTGGCAGTATCGTATTTATCAATAATCTCGGCCGTAATTTCCCAGTAATTTGATTCATTGAGCAAGTTTAGCCTTTCGGTATTTATTTGCGTACCCATCGAACGGTGATGAGCATCGTTTTTTTGTGTAGAAGCCCTCATTCGGCCAATTCCATTATCATCAATTTTACAAACAATGCTATCAGCCTCTTTATAAATTTCAAATGTCAAGATTCCACCTTCCTTTTTAGGCGAAAGGCCATGTTTAATCGCATTTTCGATGTAAGGTTGCAATAGCAACGCCGGTATCGAAACTTCGCTTGTATCAATACCCTCATCTATCAAATACCTAAACTCAAATTGCTCATTCAATCGCCTTTTTTCGAGCTTTACATAAAGCAAAAGCGTATCAACTTCTTCTTTGAGTGTGATTACTTGCTCACGCGATTGTTCCAGAATCGAACGCATCAAACTCGAAAACTCAGAAAGATAATTGGCGGCTTCTTTGGGTTTTTCTTTCAAAATATAACTCTTGATTGAATTTAAACTATTAAAAATAAAATGCGGATTTATTTGTAATCGAAGCAACTTCAACTCCGACTCAGAAACCTCTTTTTCGAGTCTTGCTTTGTCTCGGATTGATTCCGAAAATTTGTAGCCTAAACCAAGCGAAAAACAAAGAATCTCGCCCAAAACAAAGTAATTGAAATAAATATTAGGATAATGCGGCAATATTGCCGACGACTGGGGTACAAGGTCTAAGTAAATAGAAAGAAACCCAAATATCGAAGCAAAAAGCAAAAATAAACTGCCGATTTTGATAAACGTGGCAAATTGTCTTCTGATTGTGAATATCAAAACGATGGCAATCAAACCATTGACCGAAAGGTAGAGTTGTGAGAAAAAAGTCAGGTAAATTTCAAAATCGAGTCTTCGATAAATCACCGTCAAGAAAACCTCCAATACAACCAAAATTACAATTGATTTACGCAATAATTTGAAATATTTGTCAATTTTAGGGTTATAAATGTGAGTTTCGAGAAACTCGGCCACAAACAAAAAATAAAAGTAATGAGCTACCAAGACATAGAAGTTCTGGCGAAGGGTAAATTTCAGAAACGGCACATAATTCATCAGATTCGAGACAAAAGTGGCGTGCGAGAATCCCCAAATTGAAAACAACCACATCGAAAAAAGATAATACGAATAATACAAAAAATACCGCTGACGATTGAGCCAATACTGCATAAAAATGAACAATCCCATAAATAACAGAATTGTTATCAAACCATAATTGACCGATAAAGTGTACGAATCGTTATAAAACGCAGCCATTTTTTGAGCATTATCGTAAGACTCGGCCATCAAAACTGGTTTTAGTTCAAATTTTTTCTCTATCAAATCCGTAATCAGAATATAGTATTCTTTGGTTTGATTTGCCCCAATTTCAATCGGCAGATACCTATAATCATATCTGTAAGGTCGCTCTGGCTTGCGATATTGCTGAGAGGCATTTACGAAACTTAGGCCATCAAAAAGAGTTATTTCTAAATGTAATCCAGCCGAAAAGAGTAATTTTTGAGTTTGTTCAGAAGGATTTTTTAGTTTAAATCTCAACCAATAATGATTCTGGTAGTTTTGAATCACAATTGTCGGAAAATCAACACTTTTCAAAGCTATAAAATGTTGATTCTGAATTGTATTAAAATTAAGTTTTGCAGAAGAATCAATATAGATTTCGGTCGAATCGGATAAGTCTATCTTGCCAATTGTAGAAGAATTTGAAATATCAACTTGCGAGAATCCTTCATTTGAAAACCCCAAATACAAATAAACAATTATCAATATTCTTAGAAATCTAAAATTCATTTCGACAGATTTTAGCTTTGGAGTTTAACCAAATTCATCAACTTCACTTTGTTAGCCCTCGATACTTGCAGCAGCTTACCGTTGTTCATGACGAGAGTTCCATTATCGCCTTTGACATAGCGTTTTACGTGCTGCAAATTAACTAAGTACGATTGATGAATCCGGGCAAAATTTTGACCTTTGAGTAGCAGTTCAATATCTTTCAGGGTTCGTGAGACTATGATTTTTTCTTGATTCACCAAATTAATCCAAGTATAACTACTGTCGGCTTCGATATAAATAATATCGTCGGTTGCAATAAACTCAAGCCCCTCAACCGTCGGTACTGCAACGGTCTTCCGAACCTGAACGCCCGCTCGCATATTGGCCAAAAGCAGCTCCAAACTATGTACATTTATGGGTTTTTTGTGTTTTTCTCTCACTCTTTCAACCGCCCGAATAAGTTTCTCTGTCAGCACCGGCTTTAGCAGATAATCTATGGCACAGAACTCAAAGGCCGTCAGGGCAAACGAGTCGTAAGCCGTTACAAAAATGACATCAAAATTGTATTTTTCTAATTTTGAAAGCATCGCAAAGCCATTCATATTCGGCATCGAAATATCTAAAAAAACTAACTCGGGGTTAAACTGCCCGATAGCCCGAATCCCCTCCTCGCCCGACAAACATTTACTCAGTATCAGAATATCAGAACAATAACTTTTTAGCTCCATCTCAAGTACGTCCAAGCATTCTTGTTCGTCGTCTATCAAGATAGTTTTTATCATATTTTTTTAAACTTTTTTAAGAATCTATCGGTTAATTAAAGTATGCAAACACCACAAAATATCTTTAAATAGAGCAAATCTATATAAAATTAACACAATAAAATATTTTAATCCGAACTATCTAAAATACTGAATTTCAATACGTTATATTAGTACATAAATCGTTCAAAACAAACAATTTATTTGTCTTGGCAAATATTTTTTTGGTGAATGCTATTTTTTGTACTTTTTCTATTATTTTCGCCACAGAATTACCAAATAAACGTTTGAGTTTGATTGGTATGACAAAATATTATATTTTTATTGTTAAATTAGTCCTTTATCATCAATAAACAGGATAACAAATCATATAATTTATGGCTGGTACAGCAGAATTGATAATTGAAGGTAAATCTTACCAATACCCTACCATCGAAGGGTCGGAGGGCGAAAAGGCCATCGACATTGCAAAACTAAGAGACGAAACTGGCTACATCACGATTGATAGTGGTTACAAAAACACAGGTGCTACAAAGAGTGGAATTACTTTTTTGGATGGCGAAGAAGGCATCTTGCGTTACCGTGGTTACTCAATCGAAGACTTGGCCGATAAAGCGTCATTTCTCGAAGTTGCGTATTTGTTGATTTATGGTGAATTGCCAACTACCGAGCAATACGCAAAGTTTGAAAACGATATTCGCCGTCATACTATCGTAAACGAAGACATGCGTCGTATTTTCAACGGCTTTCCTGTAAACTCACACCCGATGGGCGTGATGTCGTCGTTGATAAGTGCAATGAGCGGTTTTTACCCAGATAGCTACGATGATAAAGCTCCAGACCGCACCGAGTTACACATCATTAGATTGCTGGCGAAATTCCCAACTTTGGCTACTTGGTGCTACAAAAAATCAAACGGACATCCGATAAATTACCCAAAAAATAGCTTAGATTATTGCTCAAACTTCCTTCACATGATGTTTTCACTACCTGTCGAAAACTATGAAGTGAATCCTGTAATCTCGAAGGCATTGAATAAGCTCTTGATTCTACACGCCGACCACGAGCAAAACTGCTCGACTTCGACAGTGCGTTTGGTTGGTTCGTCAAAAGCTAATTTGTACTCATCTATTTCGGCAGGTATCTCGGCACTTTGGGGACCACTCCACGGCGGAGCCAACCAAGAGGTTATCGAAATGCTCGACGAAATTGTAGCTGATGGTGGCGATGTTGAAAAGTACGTATTGAAAGCAAAAGACAAATCTTCAGGATTCCGCCTTTTTGGTTTCGGACACCGTGTTTATAAAAACTTTGACCCACGTGCCAGAATCATCAAAAAAGCAGCCGATGATATTCTCGAAACATTGGGTATCAACGACCCAACTCTCGAAGTTGCCAAAAAGCTCGAAGAAGTTGCATTGACCGACGAATATTTCATTGCTCGTAAATTGTATCCTAACGTAGATTTCTACTCGGGTATTATCTACCGTGCTTTGGGTATCCCGACCAATATGTTTACGGTTATGTTTGCATTAGGTCGCCTTCCGGGTTGGATTGCACAATGGAAAGAAATGCGTGCCGCCAAAGAACCTATCGGCCGCCCACGTCAGATTTATACTGGTGCTACGCTTCGTGAGTTTGTACCAATCGAAAAACGCTAATTAAATCGCTGATTTCATTGATTCTACTTTTGATTTCACTGATTTTTGATTCTAAAAAATGATTTATTTGATTGAATAAAAAAAGGGACATTGTGTCCCTTTTTTTATTTCTGATTTAAACGAATTCTATTTATTCAAATCATAAAATCAATATTTTCAGAATTAAATCAAACAAATCGCTAAAAAATCAGCGAAATCAATGATTCTACTCGAATCGCATGTGTTTCACTGAATCTCCCGAAGCGGCCAATTCTTCGAGCGATGCAATACCAATCATTAAGTGTCTTTCAACAAAGTTTCCTGTTACTTTTTTATCGCTTTCTTCGGTTTTAACACCATCCGGAGTCATTGGGTTGTCAGAAACTAAAAGCAATGCTCCGTGCGGAATCGAATTCACAAATCCTACAATAAAAATCGTGGCAGTTTCCATATCAATCGCCATCGCACGCAATTCACGAAGATATTCCTTGAAATTCTCGTCGTGTTCCCAAACACGGCGGTTTGTAGTATAAACTGTGCCAGTCCAATAATCCATTTCGTGTTTTTTAATCATCGAACTCACAGCACGTTGTAATCTAAACGAAGGCAATGCCGGAATCTCCGGACGGGCATAATCATCACTTGTACCCTCACCACGAATCGCCGCAATTGGCAAAATGAAATCTCCGAGAGCCGTAGTCTTTTTAAGCCCACCACATTTGCCCAAAAACAAAACAGCCTTGGGTTCGACGGCAGAGAGTAAATCCATGACAGTTGCGGCCATTGCACTTCCCATTCCAAAATTTATGATGGTGATATCGCCTGCCGAGGCCGTCTGCATGGGCTTGTCTTTGCCCTTTACCTCAACGCCAAACTGCTGGGCAAACATATCTACATAATTATGGAAATTTGTAAGCAAGATATATGGTCGAAAATCTTCGAGGGGGGTTCCAGTGTAGCGAGGCAGCCAATTTTTTACAATTTCTTCTTTTGTTTGCATAGGGTAATTAATTGTGTTAATGAATAATAATGAACGTAGGATAAAAGAATTAGTAGATAAATCGTAATTTTGAAGAAAATCAAAAACTGGAAATCAGAAATTTCAGTAGCGTAAAAAACGCCCGAATGAAACTTGAAACTCTACGTCTTCCCACATTCGACTACAAAATTAAAGAAATAAAGGGAAAAAACTGCATATTTGATGTAATTCGTAAAAAATTCTTAATACTGACTCCCGAAGAATGGGTCCGCCAACACTTCATTCATTTGCTAATCAATCAGTTCAATTACCCCAAGAGTTTATTCAGAATTGAAGGTGGATTACGCTACAATCAGCTCCAAAAACGTTCTGATATTTTAGTTTATAATGCAGAAGGCAATCCTTTTTTATTAGTAGAATGCAAAGCCGCCGAAGTAGCTATCAATCAGGCAGTTATCGAGCAAGTAACACGTTATAACCTGACGATAAAAGCACAATTTATAGTAATCACAAACGGAATCAATACTTTTTGTTTTGAAGCTGATTGGGCCAAAAATTCTTATCGACAGGTTCAGTCAATCCCTCTAATCTAAATCAATTTTATTTCGTTTTTTAAAAGATATTCCAATAAATAAATCAAAATCAATAAATTTTCATTATTTATTGAAAATATGATTATTTTTATAAATATCGAAAATATAAAAATTATAAATATTTTATTTGGAAATATAAATTCAGTAAATTAAATTAGCATTCGATTTCAAAAAAATCAAATATACTCAAAAAGTAAACATCGAAAAGTTGAGGAAATGAGTGATTCCTTGCTTGAGAAGCGTCATGAATTTACGAACTTTCAAGATAACTTTTGCAATAATATCCAGCTTTTTTGGAAGTATGGGTAAAAGCTATGCGGACTTACCTGCAAGCTCGCCAGTACCCTACGAGGTAAAGTTTGCAGATGTTACATTTCAGCTCAATGACATTACAAGATACATTGTTCAGAACCATGTAAATGCTCTGCAAGCCAATAAAGCAGCCACGCAGGCTTATTTAGAGAAGTTGATGCTTTACTTGCCAATAGTGGAGCCAACTCTCAAAGATGGGCAAGTACCGAATGATTTTAAGTATTTGATGCTTTATAATAAGCTCCAAACCTCGATAGAAAGCACTTCGGAACTTGATTCGGATATTTTATGGTGCATGGATGAGGTCAAAGCAAAAGACGTAGATTTGGTGATGAATAGCCAACTCGACGAACGCAAGCATATAATGGCAGCCACAAAAGGGGCAGTTGTTTGTCTGAAACGGAATTATGTTCTTTATAAAAATTGGGGAAGCACGCTTTTTTCGCACATTGCCGATAAAAAAGTATTGAATCTACTCGAAGTAAATAAGAAGTGGAGCAGTAATCAGTACATTCAGTTAGATGGTGCTGCGTATTCGTCTGTATTACAATTTTTGGCGTATAAGATTACTCTCGAAAGAGAATTTTCAAATTACCGTCCGGGTGTTCAAAAAATTGTTTATGAGTATCCGTACAGTAAAAATAAAACTTTAAATAAAATCTCAACCGAATTAAAAGTTGAGCCAAGTACTTTGAGTTCTTACAATTCGTGGTTGAAAATTGACAAAGTTCCTGATTCGGATTGCAATGTTTTGGTTGTTGTACCTGCCGAAAGATATAACGATGTCAGAAATTTGGCTGAATTAACCCAAAAATCGGGTTTACCAATCAAAGATTTGGGGTTCCCTGTATTGAAACGTAATCAGTCGCTTGCCAAAAATCGTGGTGGAACATTCTACGAAATCAATGGAAAAGCAGGAATTATTGCCGACATGTGCGATAGTCCGATTGAATTGGCGTACAAAGCAGATATTTCGATTAGTAAGTTTCTGGAATTCAATGAGATGAAAGAAACCGATATTCTCAAAATCGGTCAGGTTTATTATCTCGAAAAGAAAAACTCAAAAGCGAGTGTCCCTTTCCATGTTGTAAGAGAGGGCGAAACCCTCTGGGATATTGCCCAGATGTACGGTGTTGGTGTAAACGACCTACTTGCTTACAACCGAATGGATAAAGTGCAACGTTTGCAAAGAGGGCGTGTCATATATATGCAAAATACACGACCTAAAAACAAACCAATCGAATATATCCAGTCGCCGAGCGAGTTGAAAGAGATTGAAGAATTGGTTGAAAATACCAACCAAAATTCTGAACCAAAACAGCCAGAAATAGTTAATAATGAGGTAAAAGCAAAAGAAAATAAACCAGTTGAAAAAACTATATCGGTAGATGAACCAACGGCTACATTACCAAAAGAGATTGATGTAAATTCGTTGCCGTTATCGCACGAAATTGGAAAGAAACCAAATAATTCGAGCAAAAAACCAGCAAATACCTCATCGCAATTACCAAAGGAATTAGACGTAAATTCTCTGCCTTTGTCGCATGAAATTGGGAAAAGTCCGGAAAAGAACTTAAATTCGCAGAATAATGTTGATAATAAGGAAGTTATAAGCAACGTTAGTAAAAAAGAAGCTAAAAATAAAAAACAAGAAACCGAGAATGACGAAACAAATGACGAAGAAAAGTCAGAGTCAAAGTCGGCACGGTACTTGTATCACACAGTAAAAGAAGGCGAGACATTGTATAGATTATCGGTTATTTACAATGTGGAGGTTGATGCGATAAAGAGGTTGAATGGATTGAAGAGCAACATCATTGAGATTGGAGACCGCCTTAAAGTCAAAAAAAGTAAATAGTATAGATTCACTCAATAGCTCGATTAGCCTCGGCCCTTGGCTGGGGCTAATTTTTTTGTAGAACGACTTTTCAAGTCGTTTAGAAATCAAGCCTCCAAAAATCTTCTCAATCTTTCATTGTATTCGGTAGTGGCATTCAGGTACGGAAAATGCCCCTTCTTCTCGAAAGTATAAACCTTTGCTATCGGATAAGTTTGTTTGAGTCGAGTTCTTAAATCTTCAAATTGATTGACCACATTGTCGTTATCGGATTCAAAAATCAGAATAGGATTTTCAATTTCATCCATCGGTCGTGGCTCAAACTTTTCGATTATACATTTATACCGAGCAATAAATTGCTGCTTCGACATACTTCCGTAAGTATTTTCGAGCAGATGGGCCATCACAATCGGATGATAATCAGCCTCTTTAAAAGGTTTATCTAATCGGTTACGGATGGTTTTCAATAGTCTTTTCTCCGAAATGAAACTCGAAAAAGGCAGAAGCCACTGGTATTTTTTACGGAAACTATGCTCTGGTGGAAAAGTATTCCCAAAAACTATTTTTTCAATCCTGTTATAAAAATGAGTTAATAAATATTGGGCATAGTACCCCCCCATCGAACTACCAATCACGTGTACTTTACTGATTTTCTCATGATTCAGAATATCCATTAAGGCCAATCCAACTTCTTCGAGGTTATCAACAGCCGGATACGTCGGTATTATCAGACGGTAATTATCTTTTAATTCAAAATACTGTTGCCACCAAAAATCATAGGCTCCGGCCATTCCGTGCAAAAACAAAATGGTTTCTGCTCCGCTTTGACTATCAAAATATTGCCATTCCTTGGCTCGAAATATACGTTTCTTGATAGGAATATTTCTAAATTCTGAATATTTTTCGATAACAACTGGGTCATTGCCCTTGTATAATGTCAGAAAATTCTGGCTCATATTTGATTATTTAGGCTATTTTAAGTAAAGTTTATGCAAGTTCTCGTTTGAATCATTAAATTTACAAAAATATATCAAACCATAATTTTCACAGCACTGTATGTTGCAATCTATGACTGGTTTTGGGTCGGCGATGGTCGAGAACCAAAAAGTTTCGGTACGAGTAGAGATAAAATCGCTGAATTCAAAATTTCTGGATATTTATTGTCGAATGCCACGCAGCTATTCCGATAAAGAAGTCGAAATTCGTAATTTACTTACCCAAGAACTCGAAAGGGGTAAAGTAGAATTCAATCTAAATATTACACCAAAAGACGAATCAGCCGCCTCGACAGCAATTAATCGCCCTATTGTGAAGGCTTATTTTAAAGACTTGATGGCTACTGCACAAGAGTTGGGCTTTGAGGCTTCGCCAACCGAAACGCTTCGGATGGCGACCATGATGCCAAATGCTTACAACACCGATGCTTTGAGCGAAAACGAAGCCGAAGAAGAATGGAAGCTGATTCAGCAGACGATTGCCGAAGCTATAACTAAGTGTAAAGATTTTAGAAAACAAGAAGGTAAAGCTACCGAGGCGAAGTTCAGAGAATACATCGAAAACATCGGGAACCTGCTCGTTGAGATTAGTGAACAAGAGCCAAAACGGATTCCGATTGTGCGTGAACGCATCGAAAAGGCAGTTTCGGATTGGTTTCAGAATGAAAACTTCGACCGTAATCGTTTTGAGCAAGAATTGATTTACTACATCGAGAAATTTGACATTTCAGAAGAAAAAGCTCGTCTGAAAAACCACCTCGATTATTTCATAAAAGAGCTAAAAACTGCCTCAAACGGCAAGAAATTGAACTTTATTGCTCAAGAGATTGGTCGAGAAGTAAACACACTTGGGTCAAAGGCCAATGATGCGATTATCCAGCGTTTGGTGGTTCAGATGAAAGACGAATTAGAGAAAATCAAAGAACAAACTCTAAACGTTGTTTAAGTTTGGAGTTTTGGGTTTCATGTATCAGCCCTGCAAATACATGAAACTCTAAACCTTAAACCGCCAATGCTTCCGTTAGAATTTTATCAGTCAAAAGATACCATCACGCTGGCAAAGCAACTTCTCGGATGCACACTTGTGCATCAACATCCCGAAGGTACGACTTCGGGCATAATTGTAGAAACCGAAGCCTATTTAGAGAACGACCCTGCGAGTCATTCGTACCGAGGCAAAACGGCCCGAAATCAGGCAATGTTTGGAAAAGCGGGTACGACGTACGTTTATCTGATTTATGGAATGTATGATTGCTTTAATATTGTGAGTAATCAAGAAGGAATCGGCGAGGCAGTCTTGATTAGGGCATTGGAGCCAGTAGAAGGTATCGGATTGATGCAAAAACGGAGAAATACTGAGAAGATTCCGAATTTATGCAGCGGGCCGGGCAAATTGGTAAAAGCAATGGGTTTGAGTCGAGAAGATAACGGTGTTGAGCTTATTGGTAAAATTCATTGTTTACAAAGGACGAATGCTGAAATGGAAATCCGGAGTTCGTCGAGAATCGGAATCACAAAAGGATTAGAACTTCAGTATAGGTTTTATATCGAGGGTAACAGATTTGTAAGTAGAAAAATCTCTCTGCTATAATTTACAACAGAGAGATTGCTAACACAACTTTCCCAAAATTTTCCACTGAACGTAGAATTAACTAAACTGTATATCTTTTAGTAAGGTATTTAGAAGAAAGAGAGGCATAAGCTTAAAATATCTTAGCCTCTCTAATATACATCTCTACCTTTACTTTATATTTCTACTCTATTGTATTTTGAGGCAACCCCAAGAAAGGAGTTTTACCATCGGTTAATATCACTTTTGAATTTGGCGAATTTGATAAAACCCTAAATGCGTCTATCTGTTTATATTTCAGAATCGATGGCGTTAGTGTTTTGTTGAGCCACTCGTTTGCTTGTGCTTGTGCCTCGGTCTCAACTTTGAGTGCATTTGCTCTACCTTCTGCTTCTATCTCTATCGAACGTTTAAGAGCCTCGGCAGCAATGATTTTAGCGTTTTTTTCACCTTCAGCTTGTACTTTAGCAATTTCTTTTTTGCCTTCAGCTTCGATAATACTTCTCTCGGCTTCACGTTTTTGGCGTTCTTTTACAAATTCCATTCGCTGGGCATCAACTTCTGCCTGTAGTTTTTCTTCGATAGAACGAGCCAAACCTGCTGGAAGTCTAATACTTTTTAAAAGTACATTTTCGATTACTATTCCACGAGGTTCTAAAATAGTATTCATTTGGTCTTTGATTGCTTTTTCAATCACCGCTCTCTCGCCAGAGTGAAGGTCTTTAGCATAGAATTTTGATGAAACATCTGCCGAAGCCGAACGAAAAATCGGCAAAATCACTTCATTCTCGAAACCTAAACCAATTTTATCTACAACCACTGGCACTGTTTCTGGTTTTAGGCGGTATAAAATCGAAATCTCTGTATTTATTGTTAAACCTTCTTTTGAAGGTAAGTCTGGTTTTACTTCTATATTGACTGTTCTTACCGGAACTTTTAAAATGGTTGTACCGAGCGGAAAGTAAAACTTTGCTCCTTGCTCAATCGTCACTGGAGAAATTTTTCCGAGTGTACGTTTTACTCCAACTTCACCCTGTCTTATTATTGCACAACTCGACATTGTAATTCCAATTACAATTGCCAAACCTATATTCTTGATTTTCATCTTTTTGCGATTTAATTTTACCAATATTTCAATGAGCTTTGTATTTGGAACTATTTTTCAAATACAATTACATAACGGACAGAGTCTTCAAATGGTTTTATGCCATTAATTGATGGTATTTATATATAGACTCAATCAATTATTTAAAAAATTTATTTTTTTTGAAACACTTTTAATTACGTATAGTTATTATAGTTATATTCGTGTAAATAACAATAAATCTAAAAAAAACATGCTGCTACGTCAATTAGAATATATCTTAGCTGTAGAGAGATACCAGAGCTTTACTAAGGCGGCAGATGCTTGCTGCGTAACCCAGCCGACATTGAGTCAGCAAATAAGAACGCTGGAAGATTACTTAGGTGTTGAAGTTTTTGATAGAACAACCCTACCAATCGAGCCGACACGAAAAGGTAAAATGATTCTTGATAGGGCTGTCGCAATAGTTCAGCAAGCTCATGAGTTAGAGAAATTTGCTAAAGAACTCCGACGAGAACCAGTATTAGTATAACCCGAAGGTGCAATCCAAATTGCACCTTTTTTTTTACATTGTATCAAGTCAATAATTTATTTCAATGCTGTATTGAAAAAATTACCAATTGTAATAACTTTGTTGTATTCAACCCTTGTATAGACAAGTCAATGAAATACTACAAACTTTTACTGATTGTAATACTTATCTCAACTACCAGTGTTCTGATGGTGGGTTGGTCGCCATTTAGCGAAGAGATAGATTTTAATACACAAGTAAAACCAATTCTAAACAAACGCTGTGTCGCCTGCCACGGAGGTGTCAAGAAAGCAAGCAATTACAGCGTTTTGTTCTCTCATGAAGCCTTGGGCAAGGCAAAATCAGGCAAACACCCAATCATTGCGGGCGATGCCGAGGAGTCGGACTTCTACAAAAGACTCGTTACTGACGACGAAGAATTACGAATGCCCAAAAACGAGGAGAAACTTCCCGAAGAAGAAATTGAGATTTTAAGGAAATGGATTGACCAAGGAGCAAAATGGGGTGAACACTGGGCTTTTCAAGCACCTAAAAATCCAAGTGTTCCATCGGTAGGGAGTTTTTTCGGTAGAATTGGCCTTTGGAAAGATGAAGAGAATGAATGGACCAAAAATGAAATCGACAATTTTATTTTGGATAAATTAAAACAAGAATCATTAAAACCATCCAAAGAGGCCGAAAAAGGTACACTACTCCGTAGGGTTTTTATTGATTTGACCGGACTTCCTCCGACCGAAGCTCAAACAAAGGCATTTTTGATTGATAATTCAGCAAACGCCTACGAAAAAGTCGTAGATAGTCTTTTGGCTTCCAAAGCCTACGGTGAGCGTTGGGCTGGCATGTGGCTCGATTTGGCCCGATATGCCGATACGAAGGGCTATGAACGAGATGGCGGACGAAGCATCTGGCGTTATCGTGATTATCTCATTAAGGCTTTTAATGATGATAAACCATTCGACCAATTTACGATTGAACAGTTGGCAGGTGATTTATTGCCCAATCCGACCGACGAACAATTGATTGCGACGGGTTTTCACCGAAACACAATGACCAATGACGAAGGCGGAACCGTGGACGAAGAATTTAGAGTAGCCGCCGTAATTGACAGAGTGAATACTACTTTTGATGTTTGGCAAGGGATTACGTTTGGCTGCGTACAATGCCACACGCACCCTTATGACCCGTTTCTGCACGATGAATACTACAAAGTAATGGCGTTTTTTAATAATACTCGTGATGAAGATGTAGAGAGCGAAACCCCTTATCTGAGATTTTATAAAACCGAAGATTCACTTAAAATCCAAGAAGTTAAGGATTGGATTAGGCTTCACGGAAACAAAAATAAAGTAAAAGACTTTGAAAAATTTGTGCGGGTACTTGAACCTAAATTTAATTCTCATTCGATAGAACAACTTTCGGCCGGAACTTCTGCCCTACTCGATTCTAAGTATCTTGGCTTGCAACATTCTGGTTACGGGCGATTGAAAAATGTAGATTTAACCAATAAAAATCGTTTGGTAATCAATTTCAGAACCAATGCCGAAAACGCAATTCTCGAAGTACGTGAGGCAAGTCTTGACGGTAGAATCATTCAGAAAATAAGAGTTCCGAGCAAGAAAGATACAATCATGTTTTATCCAATCGAGCCAATGGCTGGATTACATGACTTGTATTTTAAACTACATTCACCCAAAAACCCCAAAGAATGGCTGACAGTAAAATGGGTGAGTTTTCAAGAAACATTTGCCAACCCAGCAAGTGTAGATTACGCCGTAATTGAGAAAAAATACCAGTCAATTCTCAGTGCGAAAGCCGAAAAAACACCAGTGATGATTGAAGGTGAAGGCGAACTGAAACGCAAAACGCACGTTTTTGAGCGTGGTAACTGGCTTGTTTTGGGCAAAGAAGTGAAACCAGACGTACCGAAATATTTGGCTTCGATGCCAAAAGAATACCCTAAAAACCGTTTGGGATTTGCCAAGTGGCTGGTTGATGGAAACCACCCACTGACAGCCCGAGTAGCGGTAAATCGCTTTTGGGAACAGCTTTTCGGAACTGGAATCGTCGAAACTATCGAAGACTTCGGTACACAAGGCTTTGCCCCTACTCACCCCGAACTCCTTGATTATCTTGCAGTTAAATATCAAAACGAATTTAAGTGGAGTACAAAACGACTTTTGAAATATATTGTCATGTCGGCTACGTATCGCCAAGATTCTAAAGCTACAAAAGAGCATTTAGAAAAAGACCCATACAATAAGCTCTATGCTCGTGGACCAAGAATTCGATTATCAGCCGAGCAAGTAAGAGACCAAGCATTGGTTGTGAGTGGAATCATCAGCCGCAAAATGTACGGCCCAAGTGTGATGCCCTACCAACCAGATGGGCTTTGGCAGTCGCCGTGGAGCGGCGAAACTTGGAAGCTATCGGAAGGCGAAGACAAATACCGCAGAGCTTTATATACTTACTGGAAACGTACCGCCCCTTACCCCTCGATGATGGCTTTTGATAGTCCTACCCGTGAATTTTGCCAGTTGAGAAGAATCCGAACAAATACACCACTCCAAGCATTGGTAACACTCAATGACCCTGTTTATGTAGAAGCGGCACAACAACTGGCAAAAAAAATGCTCGAAAAAGGCAAAACGCCCGAACAGCAGATTCAGAGTGGATTTGAGATTGTAATGATGCGAAAAATTGACCCTAAAAAACTTACTGTCTTGGCCAAACTGTATAGAGATACCGAAAAAATTTATGTCAAAAACCCAGTAGAAGCCTATAAGTTTTTTGGACGGTCAGACGTTAGTCCAAGATTAGCCGCAATGGCAATTACGGCTAATACAATGCTGAATCTGGACGAAGTTGTAACCAAAGAGTAAAGCACATAGGTTTCATTGATGACATAGATAATAAAAGTTGATAAATTATAGAATAGTCTAAAATCGCACAAATATCCGAAATAGGAATCTTAATTCAGCCCACAACTTACGTGGTGAGCTAATATCATAATAACAATCAAAAATCGTTTTAACGATTTCTAATTAAATTTCTCTAACAATCTATATTCAAAATTCAACCTTTAACAACTACCTGATGAAAAGAAGAGATTTTATCAAAACTACGGCTGCTGGATTATCAATGGCGGCATTGGGCGGAGTAGATGCTCTGGCAGCTAAAAAAGCAAAACCTGCGGTTGGTATCCAACTGTACTCGGTGCGTGATGATATGAAAAATGACCCACTCGGAACACTCAAAAAAGTTGCCGAAATGGGTTATAAAAATGTTGAACACGCCAACTATGTCAATGGCAAATTCTACGGCTGGCCCGCTAAAGAATTCCGTAAGATTTTGGATGATTTAGGCCTCAAAATGCCAAGTGGGCACACGGTTTTTGGCAAGCCCCACTGGGATGAAGACAAAAAAGAATTTACGGATGTTTGGAAAAAACTTGTAGAGGATGCCGCTATCTGTGGTCAAAAATACGTTGTTAGCCCGTGGTTGGATATTGCCTACCGCAAAGACTTTGACCAATTGAAACGGTTTATGGAGGTTTTCAACAAAAACGGAGAACTTTGCAAAGCATCAGGCATGAAATTTGGCTACCATAACCACGATTTTGAATTTAGCCTCAAACTCAGCAGCATAAAAGTTTATGATATTATGCTCCAAAACACCGACCCAAATCTGGTAGCACAACAACTTGATATTGGAAATATGTACGGCGGCGGCGGCAGGGCATTGGATTTGTTGAAGCAATATCCGGGTCGTTTTGAACTAATGCACGTCAAAGACGAAATAAAATCTGAAAAAGAGCATGGAGGCTACGAAAGCACAATCTTGGGTACTGGTGTGATTGGTGTAAAAGAGGTGATTGATATTGGCAAAAAATCGGGTGGTACAACTCAATTCATTATCGAACAAGAATCGTATCAAGGAAAAGCCCCAATCGACTGTATAAAAGAAGATTTGGCAATCATGAAAAAATGGGGATATTAAAAAGTTTCGAGTGTGTAGTTTTTGGGCAATTCTCAATAGGATTGCCTTTTTTTCTGAAATCGGAAGGATGATAAACAGATAGAAAACCCATAATAATCAGCCCTCAGAAACTCCAAGTATTGCGGTATTGATTATAAGGCTCAAAAGAGAATTTTATCATATTCCGAATCCCGAAATCGTTTGATTGAGCAACGACATAATACACACCCAATCGAAATCGTTCACGCCCAACCTTAAAAATTCGATTGATTCCACCGTACAATTCAGCATATTGGTACTTTCTCTCAGGAACGTACAAAAAACCACCACCAGCCATTTCTTTGATGCCAGTTTTGTTTAACAGCGGAATCTTGCTGGTCAGGTATCCATTGAACTGATGCGTATAGTGTGATTCAAAAAACCAGTTAAAAACAGTAAAAGTCTCTGGAATGAGCTGATACGTGTACATTGGCGGCGAAAAAAAGTATGGGTCTCCGCCACGCATGTATTTATAATCCATCGGAGCAAGACTCGTCGTATCCAAAAACTTTCCTCCCTTAATTTTGTATTCAGATGTCCCAAAGATTCCAACATTAAACTCTTGTCGAGCTTCGAACGAGAAATATGTAAATTGATTTGAAGGGCGATTTCGGACCGAAAAAGCCCTCTCAATGCGAGCATTGAAAGTAGGAAATCTCGAACCCAAGATAATCTTCTGGTCAGGTTCTCGCAAAAAAAGCTGTCGTGGCGTATATTCTATGTCAAAAATTGCTTTGTATGTATAGCTTGTCGGAAAAACATCAACTTTATTCTCGGTAAATAGCCTATCACCCAAAGCAGCAAATTTAAAATTCGACAAATCGAATCTTTTTTCGTAAAACAAATTAGTATTGATGTAAAATCCATTGAAAAGCTCGGTTCGATGCCCCGCCAAAATAAAATTATTCTGATAAAAATTACTCCTTCGGGCAATATCTCTAACCGTTGCCGCACCGTTGATTACACCAAAACCAGAACCCATTTGCAAAGTAACTGACGATAGTTTTTTGGGATTATACAATGAATTGATACTAAAACGACCTTTTAAATCTCGATTCAAAAAACCATACGTTCCACTTACGGTAATATCCAAGGTCTTTTTGTTTTCAAACTTTTTAAAGTACCCAATACCGTAGCGAACCCTTAGCCCACCGATAGTTACGGGGTCAAACAAACCCAAAACTGGGTCGAAAGACCAATTTACTTTTTTTGCACGATTAATGTGTCCGATACCCTGATAAAGAACTTTCTGAAAAGTAATTTTATTGAAAATTCTATCAATCGAATCAAGGTAGGCTTTTGAGTTTTTAAGTAATTCGAGCCGTTCTTTTTCTTTGATGACTTTCATTTCATCATTTGTAAGTGGCTGCGGACGAATAGACTCCCAAAATGTCGAATCTCTTTTATAGGCATCTTCGGTGGTGCGTCCGACCTCCAGTCCAAAAAATCGTTTGGGTAAATTCACATCAAATTCATAATTTGACTGAATCACGACTGCTTCGCCAGTTTTTTTAGAGCCACCTTCTTTCAATTTCCAATGGTAAGTAGTTTTTGACGGCACCCAACGGTTCTGGATATTCGTAAACTCTTGTTTAAATCCAAAAGAGTCATAAACCAGCAATCCTCGTTTTGTTAGATTTAGGTTGGCTGTTTTTAGCACCCATAAATCTTCAATGACCTCGATTTCGCCCTCATAAAGGGCATTTCCCAGTTCTCGTGGAGTTACTTTTATACGATAAATCTTTTCGTTACCTTCGTAGTAATACTTCAAAAGCTGAAATTTATAGCTCAGAAAAGTCAAATCGCTCAGTGGAGAAAGATATTCATTTTGTCCAATTTTTTCGATTCGTTGGTGGTTTTTATAAAGATTGAACTCGCCATCGGTAACCGACCTAAAAAACAACGTTCTTTGTTCTCCAACGGTTTTTACGGCTAATTTTTCTTCTTTTTGTTGTCCGTTCGAATTTTCGTGTCGAATCAATTTACACTCAAATAAATTCATTCTGGGCAATGAATCTTTCTTGGCAAGACTATCGGCCTTTGGCGTGAGTTTTTTTTCGAGATGCTCGACCGACTTGATGTAGGTTTCGCACTTAAAATTTGTAAATTGATTAAGCACATTTTGCTTATTCTCAATCACTTTTTTGATGACTTCGTAAGAATAATCTCGTTTTTTGACCTTCACAACGACTTCTTCCAGATGCTTTTGGTCAATTTTCAAAATGACATTCTTCACAAAATCCTTCTCCACTACTACCTCAAATGTCTCGGGCTGGTAGCCCACACTTGTCACGGTAATTCGATTTAATCCTTCAATCAATCTAATTTCATACCGACCTTCGGGGTTGCTCATTGTACCAGTATTGAGGTTAAAAACCCGAATACTCGCACCCGAAATAGGCTCATTATTCTCGGCGTAAATATAGCCTCGAAGCGTAAAGAAGTTTTGAGAAAAGGTTATAAAAGGCAAGAAAAAAGTAAGTAAAAATAGCTTTTTATTCATAATATTGTGTTAAAAGGTAGTGTCGAGCCACTTACATAACGAACAATATACGAAAGAAGTTGTATTTCGTGAAATGTGCCATTAAATTAATTAAAAAAAATTTCATGTTATTTAGAGAAGTAAAATTCCACGATTTAAAAGAAATTCAGCAACTTTTTGTAGAAACAATCTCGGAGGTTTGCAAAAATGATTATAATCCGAGACAAATAGAAGTGTGGACATCGAGTATTGAAAACCACGAACGCTGGACAAACATTCTATCAAATCAGTATGTTTTAATTGCTCAAATTGATGAGAAAATTGTGGGTTTTTGTACCTTAGAAAACCACACTTACATCGACCTTTTTTATGTTCATAAAGATTTTCAAGGTCAAGGAATTGCCCATAAGTTGTATTTACAAATCGAGCAGAAAGCCAGACAAAATGGCTCAAAAGTTTTGACTTCTGATGTCAGCATCACGGCAAAGCCTTTTTTTGAAAGGATGGGGTTCAAAATTGTGAAAGAACAAACCGTTGTAAGAAAAAATACCGAGTTCAGAAATTACAAGATGTCAAAAGAAATATAGTCCAAAATTTATGATTAAACGGGTAAAATCTTAAATTTACTTTTTCTTAACCTAAAAAAATGAAAAATCTACTTTTGCTAATCGGCTTCTCAATGGCAATTTTATCGTGCCAAAGACAAACAATTCATACGACCTCGATTCCGCTCAATCGAGAAGAGCCAAGCCAGATAAGCGATGGCTACAGCACAAAAGACCAAAATAATTACACTGGTACTGCATCCGAAATCAAAGGCTTTAATAATAACATTACGTTGGATAATTACCTGCGTCGAGTAGCCGGAATCACCGTTAGGGGAGATGGAGCCAACGCCGAGATTTTGGTTAGGGGTGTTTCGACTGTTTATGGAGACCCTTCTCCCCTATTTGTTCTTAACGGAACTGTATTTTCGGGAGGATTCTCGGGGCTATATAATACTGTTAATGTAAACGACATTAAGTCGGTTTCAGTACTAAAAGATGCTTCAAGTACAGGCATTTATGGTTCGAGAGCAGCCAATGGCGTGATTGTAATTAACCTCAAAAAAAACGAAGAGAAAAGATAAAAAAAGGCTCTTGCAAAATACAAGAGCCTCAATATTATTTTGGGGATTTTTTGGTTGATGATTGCTTAGATAAATCCTTCGTTTTTCATTGCTGATTCAAGTTTTGAACCTAAATCGGCAGATGCTTTAATGAGTGGCAATCTTACCTCCGAACTACAAATCCCTTTGATTTCGCAGCATTTCTTGATTCCGACTGGATTGGATTCTGCGTAAAGCAAAGTATCAAAATCTATGAATTTTTTCTGAATTTCGGCCGCTTTTTCAAAATCTCCTTTGAGTGCCGCCCAAGTCATTTCGCCAAATTCTTTCGGAAAAGCATTGGCAATGACCGAAATAACACCCCTAAATCCAATGCTTGCCGAGGTTGTTACGAGGTTATCATCGCCCGAAAGCAATAAAAAATCTTCGGGACAAGCACGGGCTAATTCTTGAGCATTCTCGATAGAACTCGCATCTTTGATACCGATAATATTTGGATGTTGAGCCAATTTGGCCACAGTTGGTATTTGTAAGTGAATCACCGTGCGTCCGGGTACATTATACAACAAAACCGGAACTGGCGACGCATCGGCAATGGCAGTAAAGTGTGCTACAAGCCCCGCTTGCGGAGGTTTATTGTAATATGGCGTAACCGATAAAATAGCATCAATGCCTTCTAAATCGGTATTGGTAATGTTTTCTAAAACAGAAGCGGTGTTGTTTCCGCCCAATCCGTAAACGATTGGCAGTTTTTTAGGGTTATTTTGCTTGACAAACTTTAGGATTTCGGCTTTTTCCTTAGAAGTAGTAGTAACAGACTCTCCGGTAGTTCCTTGAACCACAAAATAATCGACTCCTCCTTCGGCAGTAAACTCTAACAATTTAAGTAAACCATCATAATCTACTTCTAAATTGTCTTTAAATGGCGTAATTAATGCCACGCCAACACCCATTAATTTGTTTTGCATATTGGTTAAAATTTGATGTTCAAAATTAAGCTAAAAATTGTACAAAAGAAAGATTTTGAAATTGTGATTTCCGAAAAATGAGCTAAATAAAAATAGGTAGCCTGTATAAGACTACCTATGAGTGTAATGGCTTTATTGTTCTTATTCTGAAATCGTTACCCTCGACCTTTCACAAACCCCTCCGACTGGCGGATTAAACTTTGAAACCGAAACTTTGATATTTTGAATATCGGTAAATTGCTCCTTGGCTTTACGAATGATTTGATAAGCTACGTGTTCGAGCAATCTGTGCTTTTTTTTCATTACATCGGCCACAATTTTGTACAAAACCTCGTAATTGATGGTATTTCGTAATTTATCGGTTTCGGCTGCAATCGTCAAGTCGGTAGTTATCGTAACATCAATCGAAAATTTATTCCCTATCAATTGCTCTTCGTCGGCTACTCCGTGGTAGGCAAAGAACTCCATTCCTTCGAGAGAAATCGTACCCATACAAATTATTTGTGAATCTCAAAAATTATAAATTATCGAAGAATGAACCACCTTCGTTTTTCTGCATAACATCGCTAACGGTTGGCAGCGGAGTATTATCTCTCGGCTGATTCTCTGACTTCTCGGCCATCGCCTTACGAATCGCGGCTTTCACTTTATTTACTTTTTCGAGCATATCCTCGGTGATGGTATCGGCAGGCGGAAAATGCAGTGGTTGCTCAACCACCGGTTCCGGCACTACGACTGGCTCGGGTTGTGGTAGAATTTCTTCTTCAACCTCACGCCCACCAATCAAGCGGTCTTTGAGAGCTTCGAGTTCATCGAAACGACCCGTTGCCGCCAAAAGAGCCTGTTCGGTCCAAGTCGATGGGTCGTGCATAGCGTAGTGAGAGCCAGCGTTTTCGAGGATTTCTTTTACTTTAAATGGTGGTGTTTTGGCCAAATCAGCAAAAGTAATGATGTTATTGTTATTGAGTAAATCGGCAATCTTAGGGCCAATTCCTTCAATGATTGTCAAATCGTCGATTTTGGGTTCGTCAAAAACGCTCTTCTCTGCACCGTAATTATTTGCTAAACTATTCACCGATGAAGATGCAATAACTGTCTCGACGATTGGTTCGGGCTTCACTTCTTCAACTAAATCCTCAACGACTTCTTTGGTTTTGGCAATTGGCTCAATCTCAGCGATTGGTTCTTCAAAGATTGGTTGTTCGACTGCGGTCTCGGTTTCTGCAAACTCTTCAATCTTCTCCTCCACTTGGCTTACTTCTGCAGTAACCACTTCGGTTTCGGTTTCAACTTTGGCCATTACCTCACCGATAGTCTTTTCGGGTTCGATGATTTCATTGACTTCAGCGATAGTCTCTTCAACAATTGGTTCGGCAATAGGCTCGGTAGTTTCGATTACATCTTCGACCAACGCCTCAACCTTTGGTACTTCAAGCTCTTCGGCAATTGGTTTTACGATTTCGAGCGGAATATCAGCGTTTTCAGGAGCAAGCATGGTAGTTGCTTCCGTAAACTTCGCTTCGATTCCCTCTTTGTCAAATTTGTTCTCAAATCGGTCAACGTGTTCTATCGTAGCATTTGCTAAACTACGCATCTGAACCAATAAATTGCTCTTGTAGTGGTCCATTGCCTTGAAATCCCTCTCAAGTCCACGTACTTCGCTCAACACCTCGTCTTTGATATACTTTGCCCTTTCTTCTGCCTGACGGATAATTGTTGCCGCTTTTGACTGTGCTTCCGAAACAATCTCCTCACTCTTCAACCTTGACTCCTGAACGTGCTTCTCGGCTTGTTGATTCGCCTGTTCGGTAATCATATTACTTGTATCTTCGGCAGTTTTGAGAGTTTTGAAAAGCGTCATTTCAATCTCACGCAATTTGCTTGCCTCTTTTTCGGCAATTTCAAGTTGCATCCGTAACATCTTACTTTCATTCAGAATCCTCTCCCACTCTTGTGCAAGATTCGATAAAAAATTATCAACTTCTTCAATATTATATCCTCTGAATGTCTTTTCAAATTCGTGCTGACGTATTTCAAGCGGTGTTATTTTCATGTCTTGGGTGATTTTTGCAATTTTTTGGCAAAGTTATAATTAATATG
>JALOLV010000158.1 GCA_025455785.1 Spirosomataceae bacterium
CGTCTAAAATCGCCGATTCGTTTATTTTACTTTTGTAAAAATCAAAACGAGTTGCGTTATGTCACATAAATCTTACTTAAAATTTACGGCTATTGTGGTCGGTTCATTTGGTCCGATTTTCTTTCTCGGAACAATGCTTGCTACCTCCGAACCCGCCCGATGGTCGCTTGATTTACTGAGTTGGCCAATTGACGGTATCCAAAACTACGAAGCTCCAACTACTCGCTTTTTATCGGCTCTTACGGGCGGATTTTTGTTTGGCTGGGGCGTGATGATTTGGCTTTTGCAAAAATGGGTTTACGATGCCGCTCCCGAAGGCGTGCGTAAAGCCGCTGTGGGCGGAGTTCTTGCGTGGTTTTGCTTAGATAGTGCTGGTTCGTTGGCATCTGGAAACCCCTCAAATGTATTTTTTAATGTAATAGTGCTTTTGCTGGCAATTGGGCCAATGTGGCGACCTTCAAATTAACCAATTAACAATTCAACAATGGAAACCAAACCAAACAATCATTCTACATTTAAACTATTGCTCATCGTACAGACCATAGGTCTTGTCATTTACACAATTATTGCGGCAAAAAACTTCGGTTGGAATTTATTCGATGTCTATTTTGGTGATATGCTAAAACTCAATTGGAACGGACAATTCAACCTTGATTTTAGTTGCTATCTCCTTTTATCAGCGATTTGGATTATGTGGCGAAATCAATTTTCGATAAATGCCATTTTATACGCCATTGCGGCTGCAATTATTGGTATTATGCTTTTTGCCCCTTATTTGTTGTATTTATTGGTCATCGAAAAGGGCAATTTAAAAAGAGTTTTAATCGGAAATCGGTAATTTGGTTCAATCTGTCAGCGTGCCGACAATTCATTTGAGCAAGCCCTACTACATTTGTTATATCAAAACAACCAATGTATGCCTGACTCATTATCAATCTTATTACTGACAGCACTTATCAGCTTTGTGGGGTCGGTGCATCCTGGCCCTGTAAATCTGGCTGTTGTTCAAGCTACCCTTTCTCGTAATTTCAAAGTGGGTATTTGGGTGGCAATCAGCGGAACTTTACCCGAAATCATCTACACAATCATTGCCCTAAAAAGCCAAGTTTTTTTAGCCAAAAATCAAGCAATTTTCGAGTTTTTAGAGTTAGCTATTATTCCATTTTTTCTGATAATTGGTATCCACAGTCTATATACAGCTTCTAAATCCGCCCAAAACATTCAATTAAACCAAAGACCCAAACAGATTTTGAACGGATTTGTCGGAGGAATGCTCAACCCGCAATTATTGCCTTTTTGGGTGGTAGTTTTGGTGTATCTGAACTCATTTTTTAGCTTAGAATCATTCAGTTCGCAGTTTTCGTTTGTGATGGGTGCCGCATTGGGAGCATTTCTTATTTTATTGATTTTTGCGTACCTAACCAATCGTTTTCAAGTAAAAATTCTCGGATTATTCGGCAAATACGCTGTCAATAAAGTCATTGGGTTATTCTTTATTTCGATGGCATTGTTTCAAACTTTTAAGATTCTTCTCTGAATTGTCAAGTAGCCGACAATTCGATTTTTTCAAAACCGCCAACTTTGTCATGTAAATTTTAAATCTCTATCAAAAATGAAAAACAAACTCAGTTCGATAATTACCTTATTCTTACTCGTTTCGGGTAGTTTAATGGCTCAAGATAAAGCCGTTTATCAAAAAAATGGATTCGCTCTCAACGGCATCGACCCCGTTGCCTATTTTACCGAAAGTAAGCCAGTTGAAGGAAAAGAAAATTTCAGTTTCGATTGGAACAACGCCAAGTGGCTTTTCAGTTCGCAAGCTAATTTAGATTTATTTAAGGCGAATCCTGCCAAATATGCTCCGCAATTTGGTGGATATTGTGCCTACGGTGTGAGCGAAAACCACAAATCGCCAACCGACCCGAATGCGTGGACAATCGTTGAGGATAAATTGTATCTCAATTACAGCAAAAAAGTAAAAGAATTATGGTCGAAAGATATTCCGACACGCATCCAAAGAGCTAATGAGCTTTGGCCTTCTCTCAATAAATCAAACTAAAAATCACTACCAAAATGAAATTCCGATATTTAATTATATGCCTTTTTGTGGGCTTAATGACCCAAACATTTGCCCAAACCGCTGTAAGAACTAAGCAATTTAACCTCGAAAGTGGTTTGGCGATTCAAGGCTACGACCCTGTGGCTTATTTTACTCAAAACAAAGCCGTTGAAGGAAACAAACAGTTTAGTGCCAGTTACGAAGGTGCAACCTACCGTTTTGCCAGTGCCGCCAACAAAGATTTATTCTTAAAAGACCCTAAAAAATACGAGCCACAATACGGCGGATGGTGTGCTTACGCAATGGGGGCAACTGGCGAAAAAGTCGAGATTGACCCCGAAACTTTCAAAATTTTAAACGGTAAATTGTACCTTTTTTATCATTCGTGGACCAATAATACGCTTTTGAAATGGAATAAAGATGAGGTAAACTTGAAGACCAAAGCAGATAAAAGTTGGATGACTATTTTTCACTAATAACCCAAAATACTATGAAAATCTCAAACATAATTTCTTGGCTTTTAAGAATCATTGCGGCGGTTATTCTCCTACAAACACTTTATTTTAAATTTACGGGACACCCCGAATCAGTCGAATTATTTACTAAATTGGGCGTAGAACCGTGGGGAAGAATCGGCACGGGCGTGATAGAATTAATCACGGGTATTTTACTACTGATTCCAGCAACGGCCTTTATCGGTGGTTTTCTCGGAATGGGATTAATGCTTGGTGCAATTGCTTCGCATTTATTCGCCATAGGTATCGAATCGAAAGGCGATGGCGGACAGCTTTTTATGTTGGCAATTATTGTCTTGATTTGTTCGGTTTTAATTCAGATTATTCACCGAAACGAAGGCAAAAAGCTAATTCAACAGTATTTTCCTAAACTATAAATTAAGAATTATTCGAGAAATTCGTAGTATTCGAATAATTCTACCTAATTTCTTAAATCAATTAAACAAACTTCATGAAATTTCCTCTTTCAATCATAAAAATTTTCAATTACGAATACTGGCCTTGGTGGGTTTTCTACCTTCCAATGGCCCCATATTGGCTTTATTTATCCCTAAAAACTCGTTCGCTGACATTCTTTACGGCGGTTAATCCCGGAATAGAAGCAGGTGGTTTTTATGGCGAAAAGAAAATGGAAATTCTCAAAAATATTAACCCAAAGTACCTACCTAAAACAACCTTTATTCACCAAAACCAAGAGTATGAAAAAGCTATTAGTTTGCTGAATACCAGCCAAATAATGCTTCCGTTTATTGCCAAACCAAACATTGGCGAGCGTGGAACAAATGTGGCTAAAATCGAATCGTGGGAGCAGTTTAAAGCCTATCACGCAGCCACCCAAGAAGATTACATCGTTCAAGAATTTATCACGTACCCTCTTGAATTTGGGGTACTTTTCAGCCGTTTACCCAACCAACAACAAGGGAAGGTTTCTTCATTGACGATGAAAGAATTTCTGACAGTTGTGGGCGATGGAAAATCGACGATTCGTGAATTAATCGAAAACTCTACCCGTGCCAGATTTCAATTAGAAGTATTAGAATCGAAACTGGGCGAAGGCATGAACGAAATCTTGCCAAAAGATGAAAAACGCCTGCTGGAACCCATCGGAAATCATTGTCGAGGAACAAAATTTATTAATGCCAATCATTTGATTAACAGTAAGTTAGATGATATTTTTAGCAGAATTGCCGAAAATTTTGATGGTTTTTATTACGGAAGATTCGATATGAAAGTAGCGAGTATCGAAGACCTGTACCGAGGCGAAAACATCAGAATCATGGAACTCAATGGCGTAAGTTCAGACCCCGGACACATCTACGACCCCGATTATCGCCTTTGGAATGCCTACCGAGATTTACGCTGGCATTGGAAACGCTCTGCCGAAATCAGTATTCAGAATCGTAAAAGAGGGTTTTTGCCATTGCCTTTTGGCGAAATTTGGGCAATCGTCCAAAAACATTTACTATGAAATACAACCCCAAAACGGTATTATTCGTATATTGGATGAAATAAATATCCAGAATACCCTATGAATATTGATACGAAATACTGGTACTTGCGAGACCATAGGCTTTTTAGTGTTCTTTCGTCTTCTGAGTTAAAATCTATTTGCATGATTTCAAATTTTAAGGTAGCCAAAAAAGGCGAAATCATTCTATTCTCGCACGATGAAGATAAAAGGGTCTATTTTCTCAAAAAAGGTACGTTGAAAATCGTAGAAATTGATGAAAAAGGCAACGAAATTGTCAAAGATGTGATTCAGAAAGGAGATATTTTCGGAGAATTTACCCTTACAGATGGCTTTTCTGACGAATACGCCATTGCGGTTTCGGATGCGGTTACGTGTTGTAGTTTCAGAATGGATGATTTTGAAAAACTCTTAGAACAAAACCCACAATTGGGGCTTTCATATACTAAATGGATGGGTTTTAGGTTCAAGAGACTACAAAATCGCTACGCAAATTTGATGTTTAAGGATGTCCGAACAAGATTTTTAAGCTTTTTGGACGAATGGGCATCGAAAGAAGGAACACCCTCGGCCGGTGAAGTCATTCTCAAAAATTACCTGACACACCAAGACATCGCCAGCCTGATTTGTAGTACCCGCCAAACGGTTACTCAACTTTTTAATGAATTCAAAGAAAAAGGTATTTTGGATTATTCTCGTACCGAAATCATCTTGAAAAAAGCCGCTTAAAATTTTCATAGATTTTTTGTTTAGGTCGTCCAGCCGACAATCCGAATATTGAATAACCAAGATATTTGTATTGTAAACATAAAAAACTATGAGAAAACTAATCGCAAGTTTAAGTATTACAGTTGCTTTATCGGCTTGCCAAAAAGAAGAAGTTAGTAGTAGCGATTTGAATACCAATCCTACGACTAACAATATGACTCCTACGACGGGTACTTTTAACCCGACTGGTCAGACACTCTTACTTCAAGGAAACTTCGAGAACTCTGGGTCGTATCGGACCTCGGGCGTTGCAAAAATCTACGAAGACAAAGACAAAAAACGCACGTTGGTTTTGGAGGATTTTAAGACCAACGCTGGCCCCGACCTCCGAATTTATATCGCCGAAGACAGGTCTGTAACCAATTTTATTCAATTGACAGATAAGGTTCAAAATGGCAACCTTGTATTAGCCATTCCTGCCAATGCCGATTTGAAAAAACAGAACCATGTTCTAATCTGGTGTAAGCAGTTCGCAGTTTTGTTTGGCTTTGCTCCGTTGAAATAACTTTTGTTAAAATTTACCTCACTCTCTAAATCTCACTCTCCTGCGAGAAGAAGGGCGGGCGGTCGCTACCGTTGGGATGAGGTCAAAGCTCCTTTATTAAATAAAAACACTAACATGAAAAAAATATTCATATTTCTCTTAATAAGTAGTTCATTATCAGCTCAATACCAATACACCAAAACCCAACGCAACCTCGATTTTGCATTGGCGTTTGGGTCGGCAGTTTCGCCATCGCTTTCATACCAAAAACTCTACGGAATCGGTAAATCTGACCGTTTTAAAATTGGTTGGGGCGTGCGTTTCAATACTTTTTTTAGTGGGCAAAAAGATTTTATAACGGCTCCTGCAAAACTCACATCGGGCAAAGAGAGCATCGTGGCATTGTTTACTGAAAACATTGTCGGTAACCTCGACACGCTACAACTAACAAATTCGGCAATTGGTAGTTTAAATGGTAAGGTTGTGCTACAATACAGTTTCCGAAAACTCGATTTGGGCTTCAATATTGATGCACTCGGTTTTACGTTTGGTGGTAAGCAATCAGGGAAATTCATTGCCAACGAATCAAAATCATTGAATAATACCACCCAAACAGCCAAACCGACTGCTTTCAATTTGTTATTAATCAGCGATAGCGATATTGGAAGTTTGAATTCGGAATTATACGCAAGATATTGGATAAATGACCGTTTTGCTGTTCGTGTAGGAGCCAGTTTTCAGTTTATCGAATACAAAACCGATAAAAACTTAACTTTTGAGAACGACCGCTTTCGCCACAAGGCTCTCTTGCCTTTTGTCGCCATTACTTACTCACCATTTAAAATGCTTTATAAAGATGCCCGATAGAATAAATCTTCGAATCATTATAATTTTGTTTTTTTCTCAGATTTTATCGGTTCAAGCCCAAAACTGGAAGCCCACAACGGCCGCCGTAACATTCAAGATAAAACACGCTCTCGGCTCAACAGCCGATGGCTCGTTTAAAGGATTCATCGGCACGGTAGTTTTCGATGCCCAAAATCTCGCAAATGCCAGTCTAAAAGCAAGTGTCGATACCAAAACCATTGATACCGGCTTGGGTATGCGAGATAAAGCAATACGTGGTGGTGAATATTTTGATGTTGAAAAATACCCAAAAATCTCGATGGTTTCGACCAAAATCGAAAAAGGAACAAAAGAAAACGAATATATTGGCTATTTCAATCTGACGATTAAGAAAACCACCAAAAATGTTAAAATTCCATTTACATTCGTTCAAAATGGCACAAATGCCCAATTAAAAGGTACTTTTCAGATAAACCGATTAGACTATGAAGTAGGCGAAAAAAGTGCCCTTTTAGGCGATGTCGCCACTGTTTCAATTACCCTAAACGCTCAACAATAAAATGACTTTAGATGCCTCTCTCTCTGTCCTTAACCAACTAAACGGATTACTTTCTCAACTTCACTCCACCGAATACACCCAAAAACTACCAGTTTTTAATGGCAGTAGCATCGGTCAGCATGTACGGCATACGGTTGAGTTTTTTCAGTGCCTGCTCGAAGGTTTTGGTTCGGGTACGATTGATTACGATGCTCGAAAAAGGAATCTACTCATCGAAAACGATTTGAATTATACACTTGAGTTGGTCGAAGCGATTCATCAGAACATTGTACAAATCAATAATTTTTATTCGCCAATTCAGCTTAGAGTAAGTTACGGAGATGTTGATTACGAATTAGTTGAAACAAACTTCATGCGTGAATTGGTCTATCTGATAGAGCATTCGATTCATCATTTTGCTTTGATTCGGATTGGCATTCAGGAGAATTTCAAACACGTAGCAATCGAGCCAAACTTCGGAGTGGCGTATTCGACCATTAAATTTAAAGAGAAAATGGAAGTTTGCGAAAATTGATTAGGCAAGTAATAGTTCACGACCAATATTCATTCGAAAATTCGAGTTATTCGATTCATTCTGTATTAAAATGTGTGTTCTGACTTATATTCCAACCGAGAATAACGGTTTCATCCTGACCTCCAACCGAGACGAGGCGGTTTCGCGTGAGGCAGCGATTCCACCAAAG
>JALOLV010000159.1 GCA_025455785.1 Spirosomataceae bacterium
AAACGGAACTATATTGGTTACATTTAAGCCAATTAAAACTTACGGTGCGATAGTGTTTACATCGGAGAAATTAGTAAGCGGCAAAAAATACAATATCTACACTGGCGGTAGTATGACTGGCAATAACACTGGCGGATATTACGCATCCGGTAATTACTCGGGCGGAGCTTTAAGAGGAAGTTTTACTGTGAATAGTTCGGTTAATACTGTTGCTTTGTAGATTACCGAAGTAATACCGATACGAATACTAATTTTTTCGGAGTAAAGTAGAAGCCGAAGCGTTGAAATTTGAGAAAATTAGTCCGCAGGGAATGGAAGGGGTAAACTCATGGACAGCGTTGATGTGAAATATCTGATACCTCTCCATCGGCTTCCTACGGTTTTGGTTGATGCCCAATAGTATTACAAATTGCTCGAAATCAACAACCAGCATTTGAATACCTCCAAAACCCTGTACTATGACAAATGATTAATAAAAAAAGACCAAACAAGGCTTGTTTTATACGATAAAATCAACCTAATTGTACCCTAAAAAAGAGAAGGATTGATTGAAGATTTGAAAGCCCGAACTGGTTTGAATATCCACCATGTCGAAATCCAAGATTATGATTTTTTAAAGCATTAAACCGACTGATGATTTTTTTATTATTAAAAATAAAGGGCGTTTGAGCATATAGAAATCGTTAAAACGATTTAATTTCACTCAAAATCATTTCAGTTATTGGCTGAATACAAAACTAATCGCCCAAACAACGGTTTTAACCGTTTCGCGAAAAGTTTTAGTTCAATCAAAAAACTATCACAAACAAATATTGAAAATGAAAAAAATCTTAATTATAGCTCTATTTCTAACGCCCATTTTCTCAGTCGCACAAGACGGCACTGCCCTCTGGACGGGTATCGGAATTGAGAAAAAAATTAATAAAAAATTTGAAGTAAAACTCAATGCCCAAACCCGTTTTGTTGATGATGTTTCGTATATCCAAACGTATTTAGGTGAGATTGGCCTTTCATATAAAATCACTAAACATCTGGATATTACAGGGTACTATCGTTTTGTAAATCGTAGAAAAGATGAAACCAGAGCCTTCAACAATCGCCACCGTTTTTACGGGGACTTAAGTTATGAGCAAAAGCTGGGCCCAATCAAATTTGAGTATCGTTTGCGTTATCAGCACCAATTCAAAGATAACGATGGCGAAGTTGGCTTCGACTCAAGCTATTGGAGAAATAAACTCGAAGTTTCGTTGCCAAATAAATCTAAATTTACGCCGTTTGTCTCGGGGGATTTATTCTACGAAATCGGCAGCGGATTCGACCAAATTCGTCCAAAAGCGGGGGTTACTTATAAAATTAATAAAAGAAACAGCATCGAGGCCAATATTTTTACAAATGTTGATATTGAGGGTACCGAAAAGTCAAATCCGATAATTGGCTTGACTTATAAATTGAAGTTATAAAAAAACCGTGGTATGGATTATTGTCTGTAACCATACCACGGATATATACAAAAGACTCAAAATCAATCATTTACCTTACTCCAGCCGAGGGTCGAGACCATCCAATCTGGGAGTGGTTTAGACGTTTTTCGCTTTTTGAGGTTTAAGTACCACCCAAATTTCTTCAGAATCGGCACTTTGTGCGTCTCTACAAATTCAATCAAGGTGCCGTCTGGGTCTTCGATGTAGCTGAATCTTCCGCCTGCTTCGCCCATATCAAACGTATTATCGCTATCAACCGTAAACGGAAAACCATTTTTATCGCACTTAGCTTTGAGCGAATCCATATTCAGCACATCAAAACAAAGATGGATGAATCCGGCATCGCCCCAATCTCGGTCTTCAAAAATCTTACGTGGGGTGCGGTCAAGTGCTTGCACCAATTCTATTTCGGTATTGCCAATGAGTTTGCTAAATGCCCCCTCTTTGCCTAATCTTTTTCGGAGTAAAACCCTTCTGTAACGTTCGCTACCACCATCGAGTGTAAAGAAATCTTCAAAAGTCCCCGATTTATCATAAACCACCTCGCTGATTCCGAGTGTATTGGCATAGAGTTTAATGGCTTTATCAATATCGCTCACGCCAATAATTGCTCCGCATACACCTCCCGAAAGATGGCCATTTGGCTTAAACCATGAATTGTCGGGAATCACCTGAAACTGATTGCCTCTCGGGTCTTTAATCCAGAAATAAGGAGAATCTTCGGGGGATTTATTGACCGATGAAATGGCCTGATTGGTCAATTGCTGATGAAAAGTAGCAACGTCTCTCGACTTGATTTTAACCGCAAAAATGCCGAAATCACCGATTTGTGGTTTGAATTTTGCTTCGACAGGTATTCGGTTTTTATACTGCCAAATCTCAGCTCCGCCGCCACCCGCCATATTAAGGGCCATAATGGCGTGCCTTCTCCGTACTTCTCCCTGTGTGTAGCGAATCATCAGTTTAGCGTCTGCTTCATCGTTAAAAACAGGTACATTCAATCCAAAAACTTTTCGATACCACTTCCAAGCCTCGTTTGCATCTGGCACTCCTATCCCGACCTGCTGGATGCCAGAAATCAATTCATTAATCATAGAGTAATTTAGGGGTTAATTTTTATAGGTTTAAAGCATTTGAGTTTAAGGTACATCGTTCAATGAAGAAATTTACTTAGAAATAAATCAAACAGTGAACATTAAACTTTAAACACAATCATCTGTAATTCAGCATTTTTTGGTATGCCTCCGCCATTTCTTTTTGCGAATAATTTTGGCTAAGAAACATTTTCATCACCTTAAAATTCGCTAATTGAACCCGAAAGTAACTATTTGTTTCGTATTTTCGTGCTGAAACAATAACATTTTTTGGAATAATCTTGAATTTGAAGAATTTTCTTGCCCTAAGAATAAAATCGTAATCTTCCATAATCAAGAAATCACTCCGATAACCTTCGAGCTTATCGAATGCCGATTTAGTTACAAACAGCGTTTGGTCGCCACCTCTGCACCAAATCTTGTCGAACCTCGTAAAATAGGCATTTATTTTTAGAAGGAGATTATTCGAATCAAAAATATAGCGATAACACCCTAAATCGAAACCCTCGCTCACCGCTTGCAGAATATCCGAAACAAAATCGGGATTGATTTTAGTATCTGCATGAATAAAATAAAGAATATCGCCAGTAGCAAAAGTAGCCCCGTAATTCATCTGGAAGCCCCTACCCTTTCGCAGCGATGTAACTCCGATTGCATTATATTTTTTGGCTACACTTATGGTGTCGTCGGTACTATTTGGCGAATCCGAAACGATAATTTCGGCCAAGTGTTCCTTCCCATTTATTTGCAATGACTCAATCAAACTGCCAATATTTTTGGCTTCGTTATAAGTTGGTATGATTACACTAATTCTCATAAAAGCACCATTCAATAAGATTTTACTTTATCTCAATTATAAAGTTAGCAAAAGTTGTAGATTTGATTACAATTCTCAAAACCTTTTCTTTAACTCCCCGAAATACAATGAAAAAACTACTTTTACTCTACCTTGCTGTTACCTCATTTATTGCAACTTATTCGCAGACCGTTCCTCAAAAAGGAATAAACGTAATTTTTAACGTTAAGGATTTTAAAAATCAAGTTCAATCCTCAAATAAAGTAAACGGTTTAGCTTCAAAAATTGAAATTAAATTTCCGCTTCCTAATGGCTCCATCAGAAACTTCGTATTCAATGAGACCTTGATTTCTTCGCAAAAAATCGCCAATATTGAAACTTTCGATGCAGTTTCGAGCGATGGCAAAATCAAAATGAAACTGACTTTTACCAATAACGGTATGGAAGGTATCATGCACACTCCCGAAGGCTATTTTTTTATTGAGCCATCGAATGCCGCCAAAGACGAATACCAAATTTATAGCCCAGAAGATGTAAAAAATGCTAACATCAATTGTGGAACCAATGAGGGGGATTTTCAAAGTAACAGAAACGGAAAAATGTTGAGCGTTGCCCCGTTTCCGGTCGGAACACAGTTAAGAAAATATAAATTGGCAGCTGCAGCAACTGGCGAAATGACTGGCTACTATGGCTCGCAGGCCAATGCTCTCGCCAAAATTGTCTCGATTGCCAATGCTACTAATTTAATTTATGAATTGGAGGCTTCAATGACTTTTGAATTGGCCACTCAAACCACCGACTTTACAATTATTTTTACAAATGCTGCCACCGACCCTTTCGGTACAATCTCGGCAAGTGCGTGTCAGGCGAGTTTTACTTCGATGAATACAAGCGGAATCCTTCCTTACTCGGCCTACGGAATCGGTCATACATTCAATACTTTGGCGGCTTTAGGTGGTGGGTCTTTTAGTGCAAACGGGGTAGCTGGGCCGTCTCCTTGTGTTGATAATCAGAAATCAAGAGCATTTACTCAATGGACATTCGATGCACCAGTATCAATGATTGTTAGCGTTTTTGCTCATGAGGTTGGGCATCAATTTTCGGCATGGCACACTTACAATGCCATTGGTGGGAGTTCAGGAAATCCTACTTTTTGTACAAACGGATGGGATTCGCAAACAGCGATTGAACCCGGAAGCGGTACAACTCTGATGAGTTACCATAATAATTGTACGAATCCGACCAATTACACCAATTCGGGCAACAATAAGCTGCAATATTTCAATACGAAATCGCTTGAACAAATATTTAATGCAATAGGCGGTTCGTCTGGTACATGTATCACTTCAACAGCTACCGGAAATACCGCCCCAGTGGCAAATGCAGGTAGCGATGTTACGATTCCGAAAGGAACACCCTTTACGCTTAATGGTACAGCAACCGATGCCAACGGCGATGCCTTGACATACACTTGGGAGCAATACGATGTTGCAACAGCCAACGACAAAGGTGCGATGGGTAGCTCTATCAATGGTGTTGGTGGGTATCCTGCGGTAAATAGTACCACAGCCCCATTGTTTAGGAGCGAACAGTCGAGTTCATCAACTTCGAGGACTTTCCCAAAAATGACTTATATCACCAACAACGCCAATAATCCGGCTGATACCGAAGCCGAAGACTTACCACAAGTAGCCCGAACAATGAAATTTAGATTTACCGTACGTGACAATAAAACTGGCGGAGGTGGTGTAGATTCTGATGAAATAGTTGTAACTGTCAATACAACTGGACCTCTCGAAGTATCGAATTTTAATACAGCCCAAACCATTGCAGCAGGAAGCAACCAGACAGTTACTTGGAATGTCAATAACACCAATACACTCGTTGCCAATGTAAAAATTTTACTCTCGGCCGATGGCGGTAATACCTTTCCGTATGTTTTGTTGAGTTCTACCCCCAATGACGGAAGTCAAAGTGTTACGATTCCTGCCAACGTTGTAAGTACTACACAAGGGCGTATCAAAGTTACCTGCGAAATAAATGCTAATGCCGAATTTTTTGACGTAAACAATGCCAATATCACAATTACCTCTACTTGTTTAGCAAAGAATACTTTTATTTGTCCCGAAACATCAGTCTCAGGAGCAGCCGGAAACAGTGTATTTAATCTCGGATTATCTTACATAACTGGTAGTGAACTTGGTGGCAACAGCAAGACAATCGCTACTGCGGGTGCAGGTAGTTATCCTTTAATTAATTACACAAATAACACTTTCACTACTTGCCAGCCATCGGCTTGGGGTTCAGAGTCTGCCGTTTTTATGAGCTTTAGGGTTTCCAGTACTGGTAATTATACTATTTCGGGTATCGGAAACGCCAGCGATTCATTCCCATTCTCCGTATTTTCAGCTCAAACGTATGACTGTGCCAATTTAGTTGGGGGAAATTCCTACGGGGCAATTGGTTGGAATGGCTCAAGAAGCATAACATTAAACGCTTGCACAACTTACTACATTTTGGTTTATTTGGTTAACTCTGCAACGAGTATTACGATAAATATCCAAGGCACAGGCGATGTAATCGAAGTACAGACAAACCAAGCAGGTTTCAACTTTACTTATGCCGCCGTAAATCAGGCCAATAACCAAATAAGTGCGGTATCTGCGACCTCAAATTTTACTTCGTTGGCAGGAGGCACCTACAAAGTTTACGGACTCTCTTATATCAATACTTTTAACCCTGCCACAATAGTAAACCAAACCATTAACCAAGTCTATAATTTGGGTTCTTGTGTTTTGTTTAGCAGTAATTCAAAAACACTTAATATTACTGGGCCTAACTGTTCATCTACCTTAGCCCTTTCGGGAGTAGCAACCGCAGGTACTCAGCAGGCGAGTCAAACGATTAGTTCAACCCAAACCATTGCTAATGGTGTAAATGTAACCTACCGAGCAGGAAACTCAATTACGCTTACGCCACTTACTGGTAGTGGTTTTTCGGCGGCCAACGGCAGTGTTTTTCAAACCCAAATTGGTGGTTGTAATTAGTTTCTGAAATAAATATTTTATAACTGAAAGTGAGTCAATTTGGCTCACTTTTTGTCATTTAGTATTTAATCAGATACCCGACAAATACTTAATTTACATGAAAAAACTCTCCCTTAGTTTAATTTTTTTACAATTATTCATTAATGTTTACTCACAATCAAGTACCCGAATCGTCCCGATTAATATTCCAGAAATCAGAAATACCTTACTTAAAGCCCCTACCGAAATCAATATTACCACTGCCAAAAATCAGGCAAATTCGGCAGGTATTTCAATCAAATTACCACTCCCGAATGGGCAAGATAAATCTTTTATTGTGGTCGAATCTCCATTGATGAGTAACGAACTCGCCAAAAAATATCCCGAAATCAAGACCTACCGAATATTTAGTAAAAATTCTGACGGATTAATCACAGTAGCACCAAGCGGTGTTTATGGATTAATCTTTGAAAATGAAGGCAACGTCATCATTGCCCCAAAAATCAACCTTCAAAACGAGCATGAGGTATTTTTTCAAAATGATTTGCTCAATGAAGGCGAATGTAACCTCACCGACCAACACATCGGTACATTCGGAAAAAATTTGCGAGAGAATGCAATTCAGACATATAGCAATGGCTCTACACTACGAACCTACCGGATGGCAATCGTAACAACTGGTGAATTTTATGTCAATAATGGCGGAACTGCAACCACAGCACAGGCAGCCGTGGTAAGTATTGTCAATTCGCTGAAAGCCGTTTACGAAAAAGAAGCATCGGTCAGTTTTAATTTGGTAACAACCAAGCTTTATACCGATGCCGCAACCGACCCTTTTAACGGAGCAAATGCCGACAAGGCCGCCGAAACATTCGGGGCGTTGGCAAGTAGTGAGCCTGCCAATTTTGCCCTCAACACCTACGATATTGGGCATGTTTTACATGGTACATCGGGTGGTGGCGTTGCGTATCTCAATGGCCAAGCCCGATTAAAGCAGGTGGCTGGAGTGGTTCTACCCCTTCTTCATTTTCTACATTCATCCACGAAGTTGGGCATCAGTTTAGTGCAGGGCATACATTCAACAGTGTTTCAGGAAGTTGCAACGGAAACATCATGACAGGTTCTGCCTATGAACCCGGCAGTGGTTCAACTTTCATGTCTTATTGGGGTAACTGTTCGCCCGATAACGTAAGCGGTTCGGTGAGTCGTTCATATTTTCATACCAATAGTTTACAATCAATCATCAATTACAGCATAAATTCTGGCACTTGTAGTGTAAATACGCCTACTGGTAATACTCCGCCCGTCGTCTTGGCAAATCCGAATGCCAAAACGCTTATAATTCCAAAGGGAACCCCATTTATGCTCGAAGGTAGCGGAAGCGATGCCGACGGACACACTATTCAATACAACTGGGAGCAATATAACTTAGGTACGACCCGAGGCGGAGCCGATGATGCCCAGAACTCAACTACTTCGCCAATTTTTAGGAGCTTATCCCCAAGTATTTCGGGTAACATTCGGAATTTCCCAGCATTATCAACAATCCTAAACGGAAATATCCCGAATAATGATGAGGCTCTGCCGCAGGTAGGTCGCACAATTACAATGCGTTTGACGGGCCGAGATGGTAATCTCTCGGGTGGCGGAGTACATTGTGCATCAATTGATATTACAGTTGTAAACACTAATCCTTTCAAAATCACTTCATTCAATAATATCAGTACTTGGGTTTATAATGGCACCGATAACGTACTGCTTACATGGGATGTGTCAGGTACAAATATTGCCCCGATTAATTGTAGTAACGTAAAAGTTACTTTCTCGACGGATGGAGGGCAGACCTTCCCGATTACGTTACTCGCTTCCACACCTAATGATGGCTCTGAACTAATAGCAATACCAAACAACCTAACAACCACGGGTAGAATAAAAATTGAAGCTATTGGCAACATTTTTTTTGATATTAATGACAACAACATCAACATAACCAACTCTTGTGTAAAAGAAGTTTCCAGTATAATTACTCCGAGTAATACAGTTTCGGAGATTGTTGGTTCGAGCAATCTAAATGTCAATTCAAATGCACTATTTGGATTGGTTTCACCAATTTCTGGGACAATAGACTCCAGCGACCCAACTACCAATTTGGTAGCATTCAATCAAACAAACTCGCAGTGTATCTTTTTTTCAAATTCGCCTCAGTACGATAAG
>JALOLV010000160.1 GCA_025455785.1 Spirosomataceae bacterium
AATCAAAACATTCAAAATACAGGATTTTGCCATAAAGGGCAATTTTTTAGAACGATTGAGCCAATGCGAAGCCGAGGTTAGACAATCGCTCGAACAATTAATTGTTTTTGGGGTTTTAATTGATGGTGATTTAAACTGGCTCGAAAAAAGCCGTTTAAAGAAAATGATTGATGCAAACCTGTTGTCGTATTCGATGGTCGAAATCGAACAAATCGGTCGAGACTACGAGGCAGGTAAAGGAATGAAAATTAACGCAAAATGAACGATTTAGATACGATTATTACCCAAGACGGTTCGCATACGCTTTTTAGTAAGAAATTCAATCAGATTTATCATTCTACTTTTGGGGCAATCCAAGAATCACGGCGGGTTTTTATAGAGTTGGGGCTCGAATACGCCATTGAGCATTTCAGCGAAATCAAAGTTTTTGAAATGGGATTTGGTACAGGTCTAAACGCCTTGATGACGGCTCAAGTTGCCCAAAATCGCCATATAAAAATTGATTACACAACCGTTGAGGCTTATCCGATAGCTATTGAAATTGCCCAGAATCTCAATTATGATGGATTGATAAATAGTAATGATTTGCTAAAACTCCACCAGCAAGACTGGAACATAAAGGATACTATCAATCAATATTTTACGCTTCAAAAAATCAAAGGAGAGCTTGAGAAGACAATCTTCGATACCAACGATTTCAACCTCGTTTATTACGATGCATTTGCTCCCGAAACCCAACCGGAACTCTGGACTCAGGAAGTTTTTGAGAAAGTAGCCACGATAATGGTGCAAGGCGGGGTTCTGACAACTTATTGCTCAAAAGGATATGTGCAACGTAATCTAAAAGCAGCAGGTTTTAGAGTCGAGAAACACGCCGGCCCAGTCGGCAAAAGAGAGATAATTCGGGCGATTCTTTAAGATTTACTCGATAACCTTCGGCACACCAAAGTATTTTCCGACCTTGCTCGGAGCATTCAGAAGGCCTTCTTCGCGGCTCAAAGTATTATTGGCGATGTCATCACGCATAACATTTACCTCTCCACCATTTCTTTTTCTTCGGTCTCGCTCAATTCTAAACGTGAAAGATGGGCAATATTTTTTACGGTTGCTTGGTCTATTTGCATGTAAGTGACGCTCCAGTGATATTCCGGATGGAATAAAGTAGTTAATAATCACAAAATTAAGTCAAAAAATCTTATTCATAAACCTTTTCGCCTTTTTTGACCCAAATTCCCCAAGTGCGGCTGTAGCCGTGGATTCTCTTGGTGGGTTTCTCATTGATGTCATAAACGGCGTTTCCTTGGTTTACCCATTCAAAAATACTTCCGTAAAGATTCTTGACGTTGGTGTAGCCCGCTTTTTGGAGTTTTTCGCCGATTTTGCCGCTTCTAACACCGATAGAGCAATAAACCACAATCGGGGCATCTTTTGGAATATCTTTAACCGATTCTATTTTGAATTCGTCATATCCTACCCATCGAGCATTTTGAATATGGCTTACTTCAAATTCTCTTTTGGCTCGTGTATCGAGTAGGGTTGGCTTTGTCGATGATTTTTTTAATTCGGCACAACTGATTGTCGTAACCTCCTTAGATACCATCGTTTGAAGTAGCGTATCAAAAGCCTTACTCTCAACCTGACATTTTGAATTAAGAAAAGAGAAAATCCCGAACATCAATAAAATCCATTTTTTTTTAGATAAACTCATTGTGTTTTTATTGCATATATACGAACAACAGCGAAGAAGGAGTTTAAAATCCATATTTTATTAAAATAATTCTGACATTATTCATATTTTCGCAAAATTCATATCAATATCTCAACAAATATACCCAAACCGAATATGAAAATAATAAAGTTTTTAGTGAGTACAATCCTTGCTGTTGGTTTGACATACACCCTCAATCGACCGTGGGGAAGTATCCCAGCGTTAGGTCGTTTTTTTAGTCCGTTTGAAGGCTTTTTATCGAATGGCGAATCTAAAACCAGCCTCCCACCTTCCGATTTAAAAATCGAAGGATTAAAAGATGAAGTAACGGTCGTTTTTGACGATAATCGAATACCTCACGTATTTGCCAATAATGACGAAGACCTATATTTTGCTCAGGGTTATTTGGTAGCAAAAGACCGCCTCTGGCAAATGGAATTTTATACGATGGCCGCTGCGGGGCGTTTATCCGAAATAGTTGGAGCAAGAGCCGTCGAACTCGACCGCCACAGCCGCCGATTGGGGATGTCTGCAACGGCAAAAGAAATTGCCAAACAACTCAACTCAAACCCAATCGCTAAGTCGGTCTTAGAAGCGTATTCGGCTGGTGTAAATGCCTATATCAAGCAAGTCGCTTACAAAGATTTGCCTGTCGAATACAAGATTTTGGGGTATCAACCAGAGGAGTGGTCGCCATACAAGACGATTTTGATGTTACAAAATATGCGTAATACGCTCAACAGCGGAAGCTCTGATTACCGAATGAGCAATGTGATGGCCAAATACGGCGAAGATGTTGTCAAAGAACTTTTCCCAGATTATCCAGTCATCGAATCTCCTATCATCCCCGAAGGAACAAAATGGGAGTTTACGCCAGTCCCTGTTCCTTCTGTGCCATCACCTGCCGTCGAAAACGCAGGTGTAGCGTTCAACTTAGCAATTCCAGAGCCTCGTCCCGAAATCGGCAGTAACAACTGGGCTGTTCATGGCGATAAATCGGCCACAGGCTTACCAATTTTGGCCAATGACCCACATTTACAGCTAACTCTACCATCAATTTGGTATCAGATACAGCTCACCTCACCCAATGTCAATGTTTATGGGGCTTGTTTGCCGGGTACTCCGGGGGTTACGATTGGTTTCAATAAAGATGTAGCTTGGGGCGTAACCAATACCCACACCGATATTATGGATTTCTATCAGATTAAATTTAAAGATAAATCCATGAAAGAATATTGGTACAACGGGGCTTGGAAACCGACTACGATGCGTATCGAAGAGATTTCGGTAAAAGGAATGCCAACCGTGAAGGATACCATTTTTAGCACTCATCACGGGCCAATCTTGTATAATGAAGGACAAAATCCTACCGATAAGGGGATTCCGACGGCTCATGCCATGCGTTGGATTGCCAACGAGCTCATCGCTACCGATTTAATGACTTTTTATTATTTGAATCGAGCTAAAAACTACACTGATTACCGCAAAGCATTGACTTATTACGTTGCTCCTGCACAAAACTTCATTTTTGCGAGTAACGAAAACGACATTGCGATTACGCCAAACGGTAAGTTTCCGTTGAAATGGAAAGGACAAGGTAAATTTGTGTTGGATGGCACAAATCCGGCTCACGATTGGCAAGGGTGGATTCCGACCGAGCATAATCCGACGGTCAAAAATCCAGCTCGTAAATTTGTGAGTTCGGCAAACCAATTCCCAACCGACCAGACTTATCCGTACTATTTGGGGTGGCGTTATGCTTCGCACGAGAGAGCATCTCAAATCAATAGGAGATTATCCGCAATGGAAAAAGCAACGGTAGATAGTCTGAGAAGCGTTCAGAATGACAACACAAACTTAGAAGCAAAGAGAATCTTACCCGAGATATTTAAGGTATTAGATACAGACCCGGCTGTCAGTAAAGACGCAATTTATCAGACTGTCCGTAAATGGAATATGAAGAATGACGCCGATGAAGTTGGAGCTACAATTTATGAAGAATGGGTTGTGGCACTTAGAAGAGCGATTTGGGAAGACGATTTCAAACTCGAAGATAAAGAAAACAAGGTCCCGATGCTTTACCCGACCAATGATGTAACTTGGAATATGATAAAAACCAAGCCGAATGCACTGTGGTTTGATGACGTTACAACCAAAGACAAGCAAGAAACCCTTGCGGATATGCTGAAAAAAAGCTTTAAAGCCACGAGCGATTCATTGACCAAAAATTACGGTCCGATGAACGCTAAAACGTGGGCTTGGGCGGTTGTAAAAAGTACCGATATAAACCATTTAGTACCGTTTTTTAAATCGTTTAGTAGATTAGATTTGCACGTTGGCGGTGGCGGAAAAATCGTGAATGCGATTACTCGCTCGACGGGTCCATCTTGGAGAATGGTGGTTCAGTTAGACAAAGGCTGGCCAAAAGCATACGGAGTTTATCCGGGCGGACAATCAGGAAACATCGGTAGTCCATTCTACGATAACATGGTTGATACATGGGCAAAAGGAGAATTAAACGAGCTTTTGTTTATGAAATCGAAAGATGAGAAAAACCCGAGGATTTCGGCAACTATGAAGATTAAACCATAATTTTAGTTAGGATTCAATAATTCATAAAAACGGGTTGAAAAACCCATTCTACAAATAAAATGACATATATAATCATACTTATCATAAGTGCGGTCGCACAATACTTTTTACCGTGGTGGGTAATCGCCCCAATCTCATTTATTTTTTGTGCTTGGAAATCCGAAAGTGCCAAAGGTGCTTACGCCGCCGCCGCGGGTGCTATCGCCAGTGTCTGGACAGCGTACACAATCTATCTCAATAGCACAACAGATAGCATCATGGCCAATAAAATAGCGGCATTGTTTACGTTTGGAAGTAGTTTTCTCGAAAAACTCCCAACGGCGGGTTATTTGGGTTTTGTAGCCATTTTACTGGCTTCGACAGTTGCTGGTTTATCGGGTGTGGCTGGCTATAATTTTAGGCAATTGTTTAAATAAATTTGATTCAGACTACATCAAAACAAAAATCGGCCGAGTGCAAAACACCCGACCGATTTTTTTATTTGTGAATCGCCTTTGGCGATGATTATCCAATCTGAACACGTTTGAATGACGAAATCTTCAATCCTTTTTGTGTTTTTTCTAATAATTGAGCAATTGTCAATGAGCTATCTTTTACGAACTCTTGGTTCAACAATGTGTTTTCTTTGTAGAATTTGCCCAATTTACCCATCGCGATTTTCTCAAGCATCGCTTCTGGTTTGCCTTCTTGGCGAGCAACATCCATACCGATTTCGATTTCTTTCTGAACGATTGCTGGGTCAACATCGTCTTTGTCAAGACCAACTGGCTTCATCGCCGCAATCTGCATAGCTACGTCTTTTCCAGTTTCTTCAATGTCGGCACCTTGAATATTATCAAAAGCAACCAAAACGCCTAACTTACCAGTAGAGTGCGTGTAAGAAACCACTTGCTCAGCCTCAACGTGAGCGTACTCAGTAATAACCAATTTCTCACCGATTTTACCAATCATCTCGGTAATGTTTTCTTCTACTGTACGGCCGTCTGACAAGCTCAAGCCCATCAAAGTAGCTACATCTTTGGCATGGTGCTTGACACCTGCTTGAAGAATATCGTTTGCCAATGTACGGAAACTATCAACTTTAGCAACTGGCTCGGTTTCGCAAGCAAATGCAAGGATTTTAGCAGTTTTACCGCTATCGCTTACATCAATCAAAACTACACCTTCGGCTGTTACGTTATCGGCACGTTTAGCTGCTACTTTCTGACCAGCTTTACGAAGAATCTCTACTGCTTTATCAAAATCTCCTTCGGCTTCGGTAAGGGCTTTTTTACAATCCATCATACCGGCACCTGTCATCTGACGAAGTTTGTTTACGTCTGCTGCTGTAATGTTCATGATATTATTTTAGATAAATATGTTCTTGAATTTCATTTGAGGGTGCAAAATTAGTGTTTTATTCTCAATTCTACAAATTAGTATTTTAATTTTTCGTTAATATCATTTGTCTTTCAAATTTTTAATTCATATCTTTGCAGCCCAAAATTATGACCCTTTGGATACTGCCCGTTGACAAAGGGGGACAGATGAGATTGTAAATAGCGACCCATATCGCACGTGTTGATGACACTTTACAATTTTCGGCAGACATTCAGTCGTGATGATTCGATGCGAGCCAAACAATGTAGTTTTTTTATTCAAAACCGTTTTAAATTTTTAAAACCGTGGACCAATTAAGTTATAAAACCATTTCAGCCAATAAGGCTACGGTAAATAAAGAATGGGTAGTTGTAGATGCTACCGATAAAGTATTAGGTCGTTTGACGAGCCAGATTGTGAATATCCTTCGTGGAAAAAACAAGACGAATTTTACTCCGCACGTTGATTGTGGCGATAACGTTATCGTAATCAATGCTGATAAAATCCGTTTGACTGGTAAAAAAATGACTGATAAAGTATATGTACGCCACACCGGACACCCAGGCGGACAGCGTTTTGCGACTCCACGTGAGTGGATGGCAAAAGATGGCCGTAAGGTTGTTGAGCATGCTGTAAAAGGTATGTTGCCAAAAGGTCGTCTTGGTCGTCGTCTTTATACCAATCTTTATGTTTATGTAGGTTCGGAGCATCCGCACGCTGCACAAACACCAAAAACAATCGAATTATAATTCAGAAACAAGAAATTTGAGATTTAAGAAAAAAGATTACAGCCTTTGATTCTTGACTCTTGAAATATAAAATCTTATACAAAATGCAAGTTATCAACGCAATAGGTAGAAGAAAAACAGCCGTTGCTCGTGTTTATATGCAAGCAGGTAACGGTACGGTTACTGTGAATGGTCGTGAATTGGCTGATTATTTTCCATCAGAGATTCTTCGTATCGTTCTAAACCAACCTTTTACAACAACCAGCACAGCAGGTGCTTTTGATGTTAAGGTAAATGTTAAAGGTGGCGGAATCAGCGGTCAGGCAGAAGCAACTCGTATGGCTATTGCACGTGCATTGTGCGAAGCAAACATTGAGAATCGCCCTGCATTGAAAAAAGGTGGTTTCCTTACTCGTGATTCACGTATGGTTGAGCGTAAAAAATACGGTCGTGCCAAAGCTCGTAAGAGATTCCAGTTCTCGAAACGTTAATATTCTTATAGTTTTAGAGTTTCGGAGTTTTATAGTTTCAAATTGTTTTTTTAAGACCTTAGAAACCTTAAATCTACCAAACTCTAAAACTTATACTTTGTCCAGACAGCACTTAATCGTTGCCGATGTGCTGTGCTGCATACTCAATCAATTTTTCATTCTTTACATTTTCTAAAAAATGGCACAAATTCAGTACAAAGACCTATTAGACGCAGGTGTACACTTTGGTCACCTTACTCGTAAATGGGACCCAAAAATGGCTCCGTATATCTTTATGGAGAAAAATGGTATCCACATCATTGACCTAAACAAAACTGTTGCTTGTCTTGAAGAAGCTCAAGCCGTTGTTAAGAACATCGTTCGTTCGGGTCGTAAAGTGATGTTTGTGGCTACTAAAAAACAAGCTCAAGAGATTGTTGCAGAAGAAGCAAGACGTTTGAAAATGCCATTTGTAACCGACCGTTGGTTAGGTGGTATGCTTACAAACTTCGCAACTATCAAGAAGTCATTGAAAAAAATGCAGAACATCGAGCGTATGCTTAAAGATGAAAACACTGCAAAAAATATCGCAAAGCGTGAAAGATTGATGCTCGACCGTGAGCGTATCAAATTGGAGCGTTTGTTGGGTGGTGTTTCTGATTTGTCAAGACTTCCTGCAGCCTTGTTTGTTATCGACGTTAAGCGTGAACACCTTGCGGTTTCTGAAGCAAAACGTTTGGGTATTCCGGTAATCGCAATGTGCGATACTAACTCAAACCCTGAGAAAGTGGATTATCCAATCCCAGCTAACGATGATGCCTACAAATCAATTTCTTTGATTACACTTGCTCTTGGTAAAGCTATCGAAGAAGGTATCTTAGAAAGAAAGATGGATAAAGATAACGCTGCTCTTGAAGAAGAAGAAGCTGCAAAACGTGCCGTTGACGAAGCACCAGTTGCTGAAGTTATCGAAGAAGCACCAGTTGTTGAAGCTGCTACCGAAGACGAAGCAGAAGCATAATCTGAAAGTTTTTATCGAAGAATATAAAGAAAGCCCCTCGAAAGTGGGGCTTTTCTTTTTTATGTCAATGTTATCTTTAATATTGTATTGGTATAATTTTTAAAATTGTATTTTTGTAAAAATATATATAAAATGACACTAAAAATAGAGCTAAAACAAGATTTTGCATTGTCGGTTTTACAAGGTTTAGCCAAAATTGGTGCAATCAGAATAGTTGAAGAAAAACACAAATCGGTCGAAAAAAAACAATATAAAGCCGCCAGTTTTTCTTTGAACAGTTACCGTTTTAATCGAGAAGAAGCCAATGAAAGATAGAGTTTTCTTAGATTCTAACATTATACTTTATT